>NZ_JBFTND010000033.1:0-91080 GCF_056397305.1 Cupriavidus sp. 05N40 | reverse complement strand
GGCATGGGGAGCGTGGTTGGACCTGCGCTGCCGAAGCAGAAAAGACCCGCCGGCACGCACGGGGCGTGCCGGCGGGCCGGCGCGTAATTCCGCTATTGCTATTGCTATTGCTACTGGCCCTGCTTGAGCTGGTCCAGGATCGCGGGATTTTCCAGCGTGGAGGTATCCTGCGTGATTTCCTCGTTCTTGGCCAGCGAGCGCAGCAGGCGCCGCATGATCTTGCCGGAGCGGGTCTTGGGCAGGTTGTCGCCGAAGCGGATGTCCTTGGGCTTGGCGATCGGGCCGATTTCCTTGCCCACCCAGTTGCGCAGCTCGGCAGCGATCTGCTTGGCCTCTTCCTCGTTGGGGCGCGAGCGCTTGAGCACCACGAACGCGCAGATGGCCTCGCCGGTCATGTCGTCCGGGCGGCCCACCACGGCGGCTTCGGCCACGATCGGGTTGGCCACCAGCGCCGACTCGATTTCCATGGTGCCCATGCGATGGCCCGAGACGTTGAGCACGTCGTCGATGCGGCCCATGATGGTGAAATAGCCGGTCTCCTTGTCGCGGATCGCGCCGTCGCCGGCCAGGTAGAGCTTGCCGCCGAGTTCTTCGGGGAAGTAGCTTTTCTTGAAGCGTTCCGGATCGCCCCAGATGGTGCGGATCATCGACGGCCACGGGCGCTTGACCACCAGGATGCCGCCGCTGCCGTTGGGCACGTCCTGCCCGGTTTCATCGACGACGGCAGCCATGATGCCCGGCAGCGGCAAGGTGCAGGAACCCGGCACCAGCGGCGTCGCACCCGGCAGCGGCGTGATCATGTGGCCGCCGGTCTCGGTCTGCCAGAAGGTATCCACGACCGGGCAGCGCTCGCCGCCGATATTGCGGTAGTACCACATCCAGGCTTCGGGATTGATGGGCTCGCCCACCGTGCCCAGCAGGCGCAGGCTGGACAGATCGTATTGCTTGGGATGGATCTTCTCGTCGGCGTCGGCGGCCTTGATCAGCGAGCGGATCGCGGTCGGCGCGGTGTAGAAGATGCTGACCTTGTGGCGCGCGATCATGTCCCAGAAGCGGCCGGCGTCGGGATACGTGGGCACGCCTTCGAACACTACCTGGGTAGCGCCGGCGGCCAGCGGGCCATAGGCGATATACGTGTGGCCGGTGACCCAGCCGATGTCGGCGGTGCACCAGAAGAGATCGTCGGGCTTGACGTCGAAGCTCCACTTCATCGTCATCAGCGCCCACAGCAGGTAGCCGCCGGTGCTGTGCTGCACGCCCTTGGGCTTGCCGGTGGAGCCGGAGGTGTAGAGCACGAAGAGCGGGTGCTCGGCGCTGACCGGCTCCGCCTCGCAGGTTTCCGGCTGGCCCTTGGCGACGTCTTCCATCGAGCGGTCGCGGCCTTCGGTCCAGGCGACCTTGCCGCCGGTGCGGCGATACACCACCACGTTCTTCACTGCCTCGCAGCCACCGAGCGCCAGCGCTTCGTCGGCAATGGCCTTGAGCGGCAGCGCCTTGCCGCCGCGCATCTGCTCGTCGGCGGTGATCAGCGCGACCGCGCCCACGTCGACCAGGCGCTCCTGGAGCGACTTGGCGGAAAAGCCGCCGAACACCACCGAGTGCGTAGCGCCGATGCGCGCGCAGGCCTGCATGGCCACCACGCCTTCGACCGACATCGGCATGTAGATGACGACGCGGTCGCCCTTCTTGATGCCGAGCCCCTTGAGGCCGTTGGCGAACTGGCAGACCTTGGCGTGCAGCTGCCGGTAGGTGACCCTGGTGACGCCACCGTCGTCGGCCTCGAAGACGATCGCCACCTTGTCGGCGTTGCCGTTGTCCAGGTTGCGGTCCAGGCAGTTGTAGGAGGCATTGATCTCACCGTCCTCGAACCACTTGTAGAACGGTGCATTGCTTTCGTCGAGCACCTTGGTGAAAGGCTTGCTCCAGTGCAGCTGCTCGCGCGCATGGCGTGCCCAGAAGCCTTCGTAGTCGCGCCCGGCCTCGTCGCATAGTGCCTGGTAGGCCTCCATGCTGGGGATTGCGGCCTGCTTTGCGAATGACTCCGGGGGATTGAAAACGCGATGCTCCTGCATCACCGATTCGATGGCGGACATTTATTTGTCTCCTGATTTGGCGTGGCTGCTTGGCTGCAAACTTACGCCCGACGGCTTACTGAATCCTGACGTGGTGCCTGGCAGCGGCAAACCCGCCCGAAATCGGCCCTGCCCTGCTGCAACGCAGCATGCACACGGGCGCCGCCAGCCAGGCACGCCCTCCACGAAGCCGTCCGCGTGGCGATGTGCAGCCTTCTCCATTAGGCTAGCACAGCTATAATGCCGCGAGCCCTATTCCCAACATGGCGCTGCGGCATTCGCCGGGTTTCCGTGCGCCGCACGCAGCACGCGCACGCCACGCCGCCTTGCCTATCCACTCCCTCCTCCTGATCGCCGCGATGGCCCTCGTCGGCAGCAATGTCGGACTGGGCAAGGCCATCGTGGCCTATGTGCCGATCCTGCTGTTCGCGCTGCTGCGCTTTGCCATCGCCATCGCATGCCTGGCGCCCTGGTACCGGCCCGCGCGCATGCGAGCCGTGTCGCGCGGCGAGTGGACCAACCTGTTCCTGCAGGCGTTCTTCGGCACCTTCCTGTTCACGCTGCTGATGCTGGGCGGCGTGCGCCTGACCAGCGCCATGGCCGCGGGCGTGATCACCAGCACCATCCCGGCCACGGTCGCCCTGTTGTCCTGGCTGATCTTGCGTGAACGCCTGTCGCGCCGCACGGTCTTCTCGGTCTTGCTGGCGGTGGCCGGCATCGTGGTGCTGAACGTGGCGCGCGGACCGGAACATGGCGGTGGCGGCGGCGTGAACAGCGGCGGGCATGCGCTGCTCGGCAACCTGATGATCATGGGCGCGGTGATCTGCGAGTCGATCTACGTGATCCTGTCGCGGCGCCTGGCGCAAACGCTTGCCGCCATCGAGATCTGCGCGTACACGCACCTGATCGGCGGGCTGTTGATGTTGCCGCTGGGCCTCGTGCCGCTGCTGACGTTCGACATGACCTCCGTCCCCGCCGGCATCTGGCTGATGCTGCTGTGGTACGCGCTGTCGGCCAGCATCTTCTCGTTCTGGCTGTGGATGAAGGGCGTGCGCCATGTGCCGGCGCAACTGGCCGGTGTGTTCACCGCAGTGCTGCCGGTTGCGGCGGCCACCTACGGGATCGTCTTCCTGGGCGAGCAGCCGGGCTGGGCGCATGGCGTGGCGCTGGCCTGCGTGCTGGCCGGCATCGCGCTGGCAAGCTGGCCGGGGCCGCTCGCCAGCCGGGCGTGGCGGGACGACAGGAACGCAGCGGGCGGCACTGGCCGGGATCGGGCAGGCTGAGCGGGTCGAAATGCCGGATGTGCTGGATGTACGGGATTTGCGCGATTCGCGGTATTTGCGGGATTTGCGAAATCTGCGCAATGTACAATCGCGGCCTCTCCCTTACGACCAGCTTTCAATACCCATGGCATCGAATCCCATGTCGAACCAGCCCAGGCGGCTCAACCCGCTTGCCAGCCTGATCTTCTCTTCGCGCTGGCTGCAACTGCCGCTCTATCTCGGCCTGATCGTCGCGCAGGCGGTCTACGTCTATCACTTCGGCGTCGAGGTCTGGCACCTGGTGGCGCACGCGACCGAGTATGACGAGACCAAGTTCATGCTGGTCGTGCTGGGCCTGATCGACGTAGTCATGATCTCCAACCTGCTGATCATGGTGATCGTCGGAGGCTACGAGACGTTCGTCTCCCGCCTGGGGCTGGACAACCACCCGGACGAGCCGGAATGGCTCGACCATGTCAACGCCGGCGTGCTCAAGGTCAAGCTGTCGATGGCGCTGATCAGCATCTCCTCGATCCACCTGCTCAAGACCTTCATCGACGCCGACCAGCGTGCCCCGAACACCATCATGTGGCAGGTGATCATCCACCTCTCTTTCCTGCTGTCGGCAGTGGCAATGGCTTTCGTGGACAAGCTGGTGTCGCATGCCCCGCCCGCGGGCGGGCACGAGAAGGCACACTGAGCCTGGCGTGCCGCGCACTGCCGGCCATGAAACCGCAGCCCCGGCTGCGGTTTTTTTTGCCCGCGGCACGGGTGTCGGGTACGCCGCACGCCACGCCCCCCGAGTCACTTTCCGCAATGTCGACACGCGCATGCAGGCCGGCGCCCGCCCCCGCCGCGGTGTATCATCCCGGGTTGAATTTCCCCTCGACTGTCCCCCCATAAAAATGACTGTCATCAAGCAAGAAGACCTCATCCAGAGCGTCGCCGACTCCCTGCAGTACATCAGCTACTACCATCCGATGGACTACATCACCAGCCTGGGCCGAGCCTACGAGCTGGAACAAAGTCCGGCCGCCAAGGATGCGATCGCGCAGATCCTGACCAACAGCCGCATGTGCGCGGAGGGCAAGCGCCCGATCTGCCAGGACACCGGCATCGTCACGATCTTCGTCAAGGTGGGCATGGACGTGCGCTGGGATGGCGCCACCATGGGGCTGTCGGACATGATCAACGAGGGCGTGCGCCGCGGCTACACCCATCCGGACAACGTGCTGCGCGCCTCCATCGTCAGCCCGCCCGAAGGTGGCCGCAAGAACACCAAGGACAACACACCGGCCGTGATCCACTATGAAGTGGTGCCGGGCAACACGGTGGACATCCAGGTCGCGGCCAAGGGCGGCGGCTCGGAGAACAAGTCGAAGTTCGTCATGCTCAACCCGTCCGACTCGATCGTCGACTGGGTGCTCAAGACCGTGCCGACCATGGGCGCCGGCTGGTGCCCGCCCGGCATGCTGGGCATCGGCATCGGCGGCACCGCCGAGAAGGCCATGGTCATGGCCAAGGAATCGCTGATGGATCCGATCGACATCCAGGACATCATCGCCCGCGGCCCGCAGGACTGGATCGAGGAAATGCGCGTCGAACTGTACGAGAAGGTCAACGCGCTGGGCATCGGCGCGCAGGGCCTGGGCGGCCTGGCGACCGTGCTGGACGTCAAGATCATGGGCTACCCGACCCACGCGGCTTCCAAGCCGGTGGCGATGATCCCGAACTGCGCGGCCACCCGCCACGTGCACTTCACGCTGGACGGCAGCGGCCCGGCCAAGCTCGAGGCGCCTGACCTGTCGGCCTGGCCGAAGGTGGAGTGGGCACCGAACACCGAGACCTCCAAGCGCGTCGACCTGAACACTCTCACGCCCGAGGAAGTCGCTTCGTGGAAGCCGGGCCAGACCCTGCTGCTCAACGGCAAGATGCTGACCGGCCGCGACGCCGCGCACAAGCGCATCGCCGACATGCTGGCCAAGGGCGAGAAGCTGCCGGTCGATTTCACCAACCGCGTGATCTACTACGTCGGCCCGGTGGATCCGGTGCGCGATGAAGCCGTGGGGCCGGCCGGCCCGACCACCGCCACGCGCATGGACAAGTTCACCGAGATGATGCTGGCCGAGACCGGCCTGATCTCGATGATCGGCAAGGCCGAGCGCGGCCCGGTGGCGATCGAGGCGATCAAGAAGCACAAGTCGGCCTACCTGATGGCGGTCGGCGGCGCGGCTTACCTGGTGGCCAAGGCAATCCGCCATGCGAAGGTTGTCGGCTTCGAGGACCTCGGCATGGAAGCGATCTACGAGTTCGACGTCAAGGACATGCCCGTGACGGTGGCCGTGGACAGCGAAGGCACCTCGGTGCACAAGACCGGCCCCGCCGAATGGCAGGCCAAGATTGCCAAGATCCCGGTCGCCGCGCTGTAAGTCGGCTGCTCGATGACAGCCTCGCTGTCGACGCAAAGCCGGGTCGCTCGACCCGGCTTTTTGCTTGCCGGCCTCCCCTGTTTTCCACTATGCCCCACGCACTCGTGAACAACGCACCCATCGGCATCTTCGATTCCGGGCTTGGCGGCCTGTCGGTCTTGCGCGAGGTCCGCGCCCTGCTGCCGCACGAGTCGCTGCTATACCTGGCCGACTCAAGGTACAACCCCTATGGCGAGAAGCCCGAGCGCTTTGTCGAGGAGCGCACGCTGCAGGCCTGCGAGTGGCTGGTGGCGCAGGGCTGCAAGGCGCTCGTGATCGCCTGCAACACAGCGACCATGCATGCGGTGCACACGCTGCGCGAACGGCTGGCGCTGCCCATCATCGGCGTCGAGCCCGGCCTCAAGCCGGCAGCCGCCGCGAGCCGCAGCAAGGTGGTTGGCGTGCTGGCCACCGGCAACACCCTGAAGAGCGCGAAGTTCGCGCGGCTGCTGGCCTCGCTCGAAGGCGAGAGCCGCTTCGTCTGCCAGGCCGGTGCCGGACTGGTGTCGTTGATCGAGCAAGGCGATATCTCCGGACCGGCCGTGCGCGAAAAGCTCGACGCGTATCTGGCGCCGATGCTGGACGCCGGCGCCGACACGCTGGTGCTCGGCTGCACGCACTACCCCTTCCTTTCCGACACCGTGCGCGGCATGGTCGGCGAACGGCTGGCGCTGGTCGATACCGGCAGCGCCATTGCGCGGCAGCTGCAGCGCAAGCTGGCCGAGCACGGCCTGGCCGCCGGGCCCGGGGCGGCGCCCCGCGACCGTTACGTCACGACCAGGGACGCGGCGCATCTGCGCGACATGGCCGCCGCGCTGCTGCATGTGGAGGCACGCACCGAGATGGTGGCGATCGAGCCCGCGCCCGCGCTCGGCTGAGCCGACTCGCCGTCCTCCTGCCCGCCCCGCTACTGGAGAAAGCCCAGCGGCCGCCGCTGCCGCACGTCGGGCTTGACCGCATGTTCCTGGCGCAGTTGCGCCAGGAATTCGTCTGGCGTCAGCGACTCGCCCAGCAAGCCGCATTGCCGCTTGACGGTGGCGAAGTCGCCCGGCGTCAGGCAATCCATGCGGGCCAGTTCCTCGCGCATGGTGCTGTCAAGCCGTTCGGCATCGCCGTCCAGCGCTTCCTCCACGAACATCGCCGCGCGCTGATCCGGCTTGAGTGGCAGGAAGCGGATCTTGAACGAGAAACGCCGCAGCGCGGCTTCGTCGATGCGCTCGAACAGGTTGGTGGTGCAGACGAAGATGCCGTTGAAGCGCTCCATGCCCTGCAGCATCTCATTGACTTCGGAGACCTCGTAGTTGCGCACGGCGTTCTGGCGGCTCTGCATGAAGCTGTCGGCTTCGTCGAGCAGCAGCACCGCGCCGTCTTCCTCGGCACGCGCGAACATGGCGGCGATCTGCTGCTCGGTCTCGCCCACGTATTTGCTCATCAGGTCAGAGGCGCGGCGGATCATCAGCGGCTGCTCCAGCGCCGTAGCGATATGCTCCGCCAGCGCCGTCTTGCCGGTGCCGGGCGGCCCGTAGAAGCACAACGTGCCGCGCTGGCGCGCCTTGAGCGCCTGCACGATCTTCCCCACCTCGTAGCGCGTCTCGAGGTTGAGATAGTCGAGGCGATAGTGCGTGACCACCGGACGCACCTCCGCCTCCGGGCGCAGGCCCATGGCACGGTCGGCATGGTCGAGCTGGCGCAGGATGAGCGCCTCCACCGGCTCGGCCACGCCCGGCCGGGCAAGCTGCACGAAGCGCGCAGCCGATTGCACCTGTGCCGGGGTCAGCGTCTTGCGCGC
This sequence comes from Cupriavidus sp. 05N40, assembly GCF_056397305.1. Classification (NCBI taxonomy): domain Bacteria; kingdom Pseudomonadati; phylum Pseudomonadota; class Betaproteobacteria; order Burkholderiales; family Burkholderiaceae; genus Cupriavidus; species Cupriavidus sp. 05N40. Next base: position 83,489 of record NZ_JBFTND010000033.1, on the reverse strand, counting down.
GGCCAGAGAGGCGATAAAGGCATCGCTCACGTCGAGCGCGCCGAGGTGCTTGCGGATGATGTTCTCGCGCACCAGTGGCGGCGGGATCTTCAGCTCCAGGTGGAACTGGAAGCGGCGCAGGTAGGCCGGGTCGATCTGCCGTATCGAGTTGGATATCCAGATCACCGGCACCGGATTCTGCTCCAGCGTCTGGTTGACCCACGCCTTGCCGTTCACCGAGCCGCGTGGATCTTCCTGCCCGAACAGGCTGGTCAGCTCGCGCGCGCTGCCGGGAAACACGTCCTCCACCTCGTCGAACAGCAGCGCCGTGCGCGGGCGGCCGCGCAGGAAGGCCTGCGACACCTGCAGCGAGCGATAGCGGTCCTTGCCCGAGAGGCTGTTGCCGTCGCGGTCRAGGCAATCCACTTCGTACAGCTCGCAGCCTGCTTCGCGCGCCAATAGCCTGGCGAACTCGGTCTTGCCGGTGCCGGGCGGGCCGTAGATCAGCACGTTGACCCCGCAGGCGTGCTGGCTGGTGGCGTTGGACAGCAGCGCCGAGAGATAGCGCGCATCGGTCTCGACGTGCGGATAGTCGCCGGTGCCCAGCGTGGGCGCCGCGGCAGGCCGCGTGAACACAGCCATCATCTCCGCCTCGTTGGCGTAGTTGCCCAGCAGCACGTGCAGCAGGCGGTCGGACAGGCGCATCAGGTCGCCGAGGTCGGTCACGCTGTTCTCGGGCAGCGGCTGCTCGATCAGGTTGAGCGTCTCCAGGCGCGAGCCGGGCCGCAGCGAGGCGGCCACCGCTGCCGGGCTGGCGCCGGTCAGCCCGGCCAGGATCTGGAAGGCCTCCTGGCTATGCGCCACCTTGCAGTCCACCATCACGGCGCGCAGGTCGCGCTTGTACTTGGCCAGCGCGGCGTACAAGAGCAGCTTGCGCTCATGCTCCGGCAAGTCCAGCACGTGGCTGAGCATGTCGATATTGCGCACCAGCAGCACACGCTCGCCGTCCAGGCGCGTAGCCAGCGCGGCCGCGGAGACGTCGAACACGGCGAACATGTCCTTGGCGTGGTGCTTGACGTATTCGTCGAGGTAGTAGAACAGCGCGCTCTCGTCGAAGGCGCTGTTCCATTGGCCGTGCCGCTCCAGGAATTCCTCCGGCGTCAGGCGCGCGGCGCCCTTCCAGGCGGGCATGTCGGCGCAGCGCGCGGCCAGGAAGCGCTGCACGCGCAACACCACGCCGTAGGGCCACACCATGTCCTGTGCGCTGACGGTCAGGATGTCGTTGATATTGCTGCGCAGGTTGAAACGCGGCCCCAGCGCGCACACCACGCGCAGGGCGAACTGGGCGCACATCCAGTCGAGCGCGGAAGTGCACGGCGAGCCGGCAGCGGCACGCAGGAGCGTCGAGCGGTCATCATCGGCGAAACGGGTGAAGTCCATGGCCTGATCCTCTCGCACGGGGAGCGCCGTCGGGGCGCGACGAATTGCTCTTCTTTTTTCCTATGCTAGCGCGCTTTGTGGCAGATCGGGCATTGCCGGCAACCCTGTGCCGTAAGGGCCGCGAATTTTGCCTGGCCATCGGTTGCGGGAGTGGAAAGCAAAAGCAAAATCGGCGTATAAAGACGGCTGCGCGAACGAAAGAAGCCGGCCGCCGCAAGACCGCGGAGGGCGAGCACGAAATGATCTCGCCTCCACGAAAGGCCGCATTGCGCAGAATGCCAACAAATAAGAATCATTATCGTTTATACTGATGGCCTGACACGCTGCCCCTAGAGCGGCGCTCCCACCGGCATACCCTGTTGAAGGAGCGTTTATCATGGAATTGCTGCTTAGCTTGCTGGTCGGTTGTGGCATCTCGCTGATCCTGTTCTATCGCAAATAGGCCCTATCGCTAATAAAGCCGGCGCCGCGCCAGACCGCCGACATCTGCTGTTTTCACATGTTCGATCAACGTTTTCTCAAGATCACGCTAGCCGTCCTGTTGTTCCACGTCGGCCTGCTTTACCTGATCCAGAGCGGGCTGGGGCGCAAGATCACGGAAGCCGTGATCTCCCCCGAAATCGTCGCCCGCATCATCCCGCTCGAACCACCGCAGAAGCCTGCGGTCGAGACGCCCAAGCCAAAGCCGGAAACCCCGCCCAAGCAGGTCAAGGTCACTACGCCCAAGCCCACGCCGCCGCAGCCCAGGCCCACGCCGCTGCCGGTACCGTCGCTGCCGCCCACGCCAAACGCCGTGGAAGCGCCGCCGGCACCGCCCGCGCCGCCTGCGCCGCCGGCACCTGCGCCTGAGCCGGCCGCTCCCGTGTCGTCCGCGCCGCGCGCCGTCGGCATCGGTGAAATCCAGTGCACGCCGCCGCAACCGGCTTATCCGTCGCAATCGCGTCGCATGGGCGAAACCGGCAAGGCCGTTGTCCGCCTGACCACGGATGAGAGCGGCAAGGTGGTAAAGACCGCGATCGTCAGCTCGAGCGGGTCCTCACGCCTGGACCAGGCCGCCGTGGATGCGGTCCAGCGCATGCGCTGCAAGCCATACATGGATAACGGTCGCGCCGTGGCGGTCACCGCCCAGCAGCCGATCGGCTTCGAACTCAACTGATTTCAATACCGACCTCACCAGGAACCATCATGCAGGACCTAGGACTTTCGCATCTCTGGACGCAAGGCGATTTCGTCATGCGCGCCACCGCCATCATTCTGCTCATCATGTCGCTGGCTTCGTGGATCGTCATCCTCACCAAGGCATGGGATCTTGTCCGCCTGAAGAAGATGGCCCACGGCGCGGAGAAGCGCTTCTGGCATTCCGACGATTTCGACCATGCCCTCGAGACGCTCGGCGGCAACGATGCCAACCCGTTCCGCACGCTCGCCGTGACCGGCAAGGAAGCCACCCAGCACCACCGCGCCAGCCAGCCCCAGCTGCATGACGTGATGGACATTTCCGACTGGCTGACCCGCTCGCTCAAGAGCGCCATCGACGACGCCGTCGCGCGCATGCAGTCCGGCCTGGCAGTGCTGGCATCGGTCGGCTCGACCGCGCCGTTCGTCGGCCTGTTCGGCACCGTCTGGGGCATCTACCATGCACTGATCAATATCGGCGCCTCCGGCGTGCCRACCATCGACAAGGTGGCCGGCCCGGTGGGCGAATCGCTGATCATGACCGCGTTCGGCCTGGCCGTGGCGATCCCGGCAGTGCTGGGCTATAACGCGCTGAGCCGCGGCAACAAGGGCGTGATCTCCAAGCTGAATCGCTTTGCCCACGACCTGCACGCATACTTCGTGACCGGCGCCCGCGTGCGCCCGAGCAATTCCCGTGGCGCCACCGACGATGCCGGCATGCGCCTCGCCGTCAAGAACCAGTAAGGCCGCAGCAAGGCAAGAAGGAAGTCATCATGGCATTCGGTACCCTCGACGGAGACGATGACGAGGTGATGAGCGAGATCAACATGACGCCGCTGGTCGACGTCATGCTGGTGTTGCTGATCATCTTCATCATCACCATTCCCGTGATCAACCACGCGGTCAAGATCGACCTGCCGCGCGCAACCAACACGCCCAACGATCCCAAGCCGCAGAGCATCAACCTGTCGATCGATGCGGCCGGCAAGGTGTTCTGGAACCAGGTCGAGGTGGACGAGGCAGCGCTCGACGCCAACATCTCGGAGGCGGCCCAGCAGCAGCCGCAGCCTGAACTGCACCTGCGCGCCGACCGCGACGTCCGCTACGAACGCGTGGCCGAAGTCATGGCTGCCGCGCAGCACGGCGGGCTGGGCAAGATTGGCTTCATCACCGAGCCCAAGCACTGAGCCGGTTGAAGCAAGCAGCGAAAAGGGCACTCCACGGAGTGCCCTTTTTTATTTGGCGTGATGCCTTTCGTCGCCCTCTCCCCTGCTCTCTTGCAGGGCCTTGTCGCACGCCGCAGACAGCGCCAGGTTTTTGCATCGGGCCATTGAAAAACGCTATTGTAATGATAACGGTTCTCATTTAAGATTAGACCAACTTGAACCCGGTCGTGATGGCGCGCAGCCCGCTTCGCCACCACAGACCACCGGACCGGAGCCTACCGATGAGCACTCTGACCCTGCCGCTGTCGCAACCCGCAGTCACCCGTCGCCGCCTGTCCCTGCGCCGGATCGAGGTCGCCCCTGGCAAGCCCGCGCAAGCGCGGCGCGAGACCACGGCCAGCGCGGCAATCGAATCGATGAAGTCCGCCGTGGCCGCCCTGCCCGCGCGCCTCGAAGCCCTTGTGCGCGACAGCCTGCCCGCCGCGCCGGCGAGCGATGCGGTGCCGCTGGAAACGCTGATGCGCGGCAATAACCTGCTGCCGATCCTGCACAACGGCGAGGTCTACACGCTGCGCATCACGCGCTACGGCAAGCTGATCCTGACGAAGTAAGTCCCCCTGCCGCGCGGTCGCCGCGGCAGCGCATGCCACAAGGAAGGGAAGGAAGGGACTGCGTCGGGAGAAACGCCCGCGGGAACCCGCAGGCAGTGCGCACGGCCGGCAACGGCCGCGGCACGGCAGGCAAGACAGCGATCCGGCGCGGTTGGCGCCAGTGCCGCCGGCAGTGAGCGGGGCTCCCCGCCGGCAGGTGCTTCTACAGCCTTGGGGGCAAGCCTCAGACGCCCACCAGGGCGGCGATGCCGGTGCGCGCGATCTGCGCGTCTTCGGTCGACTTCACGCCCGACACGCCGACGGCGCCCACCACCTGCTCATTGACGATGATGGGCACGCCACCTTCGAGCATGCCTTGCAGCATCGGCGCGGTCATGAACGAGTGACGGCCGTTGTTGATCATGTCTTCGTAGACCTTCGACTCGCGGCGGCCCAGCGACGCCGTGCGCGCCTTCTCGGTGGCGAGGTAGCTCGAGATCGGCGCGGCGCCGTCCAGGCGCAGCAGGGCCAGCAGGTGGCCACCATCATCCACGATGGCGATCGACACCGCCCAGTGGTGATTCTTGGCCTCGACCTCTGCTGCGGCCAGCACCTTTTTCACATCGTCTGCCGTCAGCACGGTTTTTTGCTGCATACCACTCTCCTCGAAATCGGTTCGGTAATTCAGTTCAATGAGCCGGAAGTATAGCGCCCCGGACATTGGCATGACCACGGCACACTGCCTGTGGCCGCCATGAACCCAGGAAAGCAAAAAGCCCGCGCGAGGCGGGCCTTTTGCTGACTGCAGCGCTGCCGTGCGCAACGCTGCCAGAGCTTGTCAGGCTCCGTCGGTGAACTGGTCGCGGCGATCGCCAACCTTGGCGCCGTCGGTGTACGGGTCAACCTTGCCCATCTTGGCGCCATCGGTGAACGGGTCAACCTTGCCCATCTTGGCGCCATCGGTGAACGGGTCAACCTTGCCCATCTTGGCGCCGTCGGTGTAGGGGTCGGCCTTGGCGATGCCAGCGGCGAATGCGGAAGCGGAGAGTGCGGAAAGCGCGGTCAGTGCTACGATCGCCACCAGGCTGTTCTTGATCTTCATGGTCGGATCCTTTTGGGTAGTAGTGTGCTGGAGCGGCACTGGACGAGAACAACTTTGCGGAATCATTTCATCGCAGTGCAACACAGGCAGTGTAGGTGAAAACCCTAATAAAGATCCAGCCAACCGTTTGATGAAACTATTCAAATAATTTGACCCCACTACCAGCGCGGGAACCACCAGCGTTTTGCCGCGTCGGCAGTGCTTTTCCGGGATGCGCCGGAAAAATCAAAGGGCCCCGCGGGGCCCTTTTTTACGATCCGCGCAAGACAGATCGTTCATGCTTATCGCCAGTGGCGATGCTCGTGGCGCCAGTGTCCCGGCGGGCCATAGTCGCCGCGACCGTAGTAGCCGCGACCGTAATAGCCGCGACCATAGTAGCGCGGGCCGTAATAGCCGGGGCCGTAGTAGACCGGGGCCGGACGCACCACGACCGGCGGCGGACCATAGTAGACCGGCGCGGGAGCTACCATCACCGGAGGTGCTGCAATGTACGCGGGCGGCGGATAGTACGCCGGGCCGCCAACCACCACGCCGGGAACACCGACCGCCACGCCGACGCTGACATGCGCCATTRCCGCACCCGATGCCATCACCCCCAGCAATGCAAGTCCTGCGAGCAGCCAACGTTTCATGATCCTTGCCTCTTGCAAGTCGTTATTCGATAAGCCGTATTGTAGGGGCTACCCGAATTCCAGGTGAAACCGGGGGTTCTACATTGTTACGAGGCGTAACAAGCGCCACATATACACATGGCCGCCCCGGCTTGCGGTTGCGTAGCGCGGAGCTTGCATCACCGCGCCCAACCGAACACAATACCGGGCTTGCCGTGCGGCCGTGGAGAAATTGGTAGACTCAGCAGACTTAAAATCTGCCGCCCTTCCGGGCTTACGGGTTCGACCCCCGTCGGCCGCACCAGCAGCATTCCATCCGCTCAGGCCACCGCGCCGCAAAGTAGCGCACCGCCCAACACCAGGAACACGAACAGTGCGCCAGCCAGCGCCAGCGGCTTGCGTCCTGCGCGCAGCAAGGTTCCGATGCGCGTGTGCAGTCCGATCGCCAGCATCGCGCAGGCAAGCAGCCAGTTGTCGAAGGCCAGCAGCGCGGGCTTCCAGTCCTGCGGCACCATGCCGGCGGAATGCACGGCCATGACCGCCACAAACCCGACTGCGAACCACGGCACGGCCTTCAGGATCGCGCGCCAGGGGCGTGCACCGTGCGCGGCCTCGTCTGCGCCTTCGGCATGCGCCTTCGGCCACAATGCCAGCACCAGCAGCAACGGCCCGAGCGCCAGCACCCGCACCATCTTCGCCACCACCGCGGCGTCCGCGGTGGCGTCGCTGACCATCTTGCCCGATGCGATGACCTGCGCCACCTCGTGCAGCGTTGCCCCCGTGTAGATGCCGAACGTGCGCTCGCTGATGGCCCAGTGCCAGTGCTGCGTGGCCAGTTCGAACAGATAGGGATAGAGCAGCATGCCGGCCGTGCCGAACAGTACGACGGTGGCGACTGCCACCGCGGTCTGCCGGTCATCGGTGCGCACCACGGAAGCCACCGCGATGGCCGCGGCAGCGCCGCATACCGCACTGCCCGCGCTCACCAGGATCGCCTCGCGCCGGCTCAGGCCCAGCAGGGAAGTGCCGATCCAGACGCCGACCAGCAGCGTCGCCACGAGCATGGCCAGCGGCACCAGCACGCCGGCCGCGCCCAGATCGACGATGGCGCCGAAAGTCAGCCGCAGCCCGTACAGCGCCACGCCGAGGCGCAGCAACTGCTGGCGGGCCAGCTGCATGCCGGGCGCCAGCGGCGTCAGCCAGCGCTGCGGCAAGGTATTGCCCGCGATCATGCCGGCAAACATCGCCAGCGTCAGCGCGCTCATGCCCAGGTGCGAGACCGCGGGATGCGCCGAGAAGACCATCGCCAGCCAGGCAATGAAGCCTAGCGGGAGCAGTGTCAGTAACCTGGCAGCCCATGAAGGCGGCTCGGCGCCGAGATTGGCAGCTACGGTCGAGGGTGCGGAAGACATGGCAGGCTCGCTATTTATCCCTGCAGCAAGGCGGCTTCGGGACGTATTGGAAGATGACCTCAGAGTACTGAGCCGCCCTAAACCTGTAAAACAGGTAATATCGTTTTACCTTACCTGAATTTCAGATATGAACCAGCGCCCGCTCCGCCTCACCCTGCGCCAGCTTTCCGTCTTTGTCGCCGTAGCGCAGCACGGCAGCACGGTGGCGGCGGCGGAAGCACTGGCCATGTCCCAGTCGGCCGTGAGCGCCGCGCTGGCGGACCTGGAAACCGCGCTGGGCGGCGCGCTCTTCGATCGCGTCGCGCGCCGGCTCAGCATCAATGAAACCGGCCGGATGTTCTTCCCGCGCGCACTGTCGTTGCTCGACCAGGCGCATGAGCTGGAGCGCTTCACCGTCCAGCCCGGCGTGCAGCTGCGCATCGCCGCCAGCAACACCATCGGCAGCTATATCCTGCCCGCCCTGCTGGCTGGCTTTCGCCACGCGCAGAGCGGCCCGTGCACGCTGGACATGCGCATCGGCAATACGCGCGACGTGCTGCAAGCGCTACTGCACTTCGAAGCGGATATCGGCCTGATCGAAGGCACCTGCCACGAACGCGACCTGCGCAGCGCGCACTGGCGCGACGATGTCATGGTGGTGGTGGTAGGCCCTGCGCATCCGCTGGCCGGCAGGCCCGGCGACCTGGCCGCCTTGCGCGACGCCGACTGGGTAGTCCGCGAACCCGGCTCGGGCACGCGCGAGGTCATCGAGCAGCGGCTGGCGCCACTGCTTGGCGAATTGCGCTTTGCGCTGGAACTCGGCAATACCGAAGCCATCAAGCGCGCCGTGATGAGCGGCTACGGCGTGAGCTGCCTGTCGCTGCAGGTGGTGGAAGACGAACTGCGGCGCGGCACGCTGGTAGCGCTGCGCGAAGGCCTGCCCGATGTGGTGAGGCCGCTGCAGCTCGTGGTCCACCAGGACAAGTACCCTACGCAGGGCCTGCTTGCCTTCACCGAGTATCTGCGCCGCGACGCGGCCGCGGAACAGGCCCGCGCGGAACAGGACGGCGCAGCATAGACGTGCTCAGGCCGGCTGCGGATCGGCTTCGCTCTGCTGTTTCGCGTTGTAGCGGTCGAGCAGGTGGAACAGCAGCGGATTGAGCACGATGGACAGCAGCGCGCCGGCCAGGATCAGCGCCTGGCCGCGCTCCGGCAAGATCTTCAGGTAGACGCCGAGGCCGGCGAGAATGAAGGAGAACTCGCCGATCTGGGCCAGGCTGACCGCAATGGTCATGCCGGTGCGCGTGGAATGCCCGAACACGCGCACGATGCACAGCGCTGCCACCGACTTGCCCACCACGATGATAAACAGCGTGGCCAGCACGCCCCACGGATCCGTGATCAGTACCATGGGATTGAACAGCATGCCCACCGACACGAAGAACAGTACCGCGAATGCATCGCGCAGCGGCAGGGACTCCTCCGCCGCGCGATGGCTGAACTCCGATTCGGCCAGCACCATGCCGGCAAAGAACGCGCCCAGCGCGAACGACACGCCGAACAGTGAGTAGGCGCCGAACGCCACGCCCAGCGCCGTGGCCAGCACCGCGAGCCGGAACAATTCGCGGCTGCCGGTCCAGACGATGCGCTCCAGCATCCACGGAATAAAGCGGCGGCCGACCACCAGCATCACCGCGACGAAGGCCGCGACCTTGCCCAGCGTGGAGAACACCGTGAACAGGATCTCGCCGGATCCCGGCGCGGCCGCCGCATCCGCGCCCTCCCCCGCCGGCGCGAGCAAGCCGGCGACCGCCGGCAGCAGCACCAGCGTCAGCACCATCGCGAGGTCTTCCACGATCAGCCAGCCAACGGCGATGCGCCCCTGCGGCGACTCGACCAGGTCGCGCTCCTGCAAGGCCTTGAGCAGCACCACCGTGCTGGCCACCGACAGCGCGAGGCCGAACACCAGGCCCGGCCCCCACTCCCAGCCGAAGCCCCACGCCACGCACATGCCGAGCACCGTGGCAATGGCGATCTGCACCACCGCGCCCGGGATGGCGATCTTCTTCACCGCCATCAGGTCCTTGAGCGAGAAATGCAGGCCAACGCCGAACATCAGCAGGATCACGCCCAGTTCCGCCAACTCCGGCGCCAGCGCCTGGTCCGCGGTGTAGCCCGGCGTATGCGGCCCTACCACGATGCCCGCGCACAGGTAGCCGATCAGCGGGGGCAGCCTGAGCCGGTTGGCCAGCGCACCCAGGATGAATGCCAGGACAAGGCCGCCGACGATCGTGCTGATAAGCGGGGTAGCGTGATGCATGCGTTGTGGATTCCTCGTGGGGTGCCGGGAAGGCATTGACTGGACGGCCCGCCCGCCCCCGCACGGTGCAAATGCCGGGGACCACAAGGCATCCCCGCGCACCGCGGCGTGCGACGCCGGGAGGGCCAGGGAGATACCACGCTGATCGGGGAGAACGGGAACGGAAGTCTTGCAGCAGCCCTCGGGCGCAACGCGGCGCGGTCCATGCGGACGACATGGGCGCGCGCTCCAGGTCGGATAGCCCCTGAACGCCCTGTGAAGACTACGACATGCAATGTAACACGATCATCCGCGCGTCAAAGCGCGGAATCGCCAGGCAATGTGCCCCTATAAGCGCCGAGGCTGGCACTGTGATGCGGATCTGGCCGCGCGCAGCGGCCATGCACGGGACGGGCCGGCCGCGGCTAGGCAGCCGCTGGCGACAGCCGGAAAGTCGCCACCGTATCGCGCAGCCTGTGCGACTGCTCTTCAAGCGATTGCGCGGCCGCTGCGGCCTCTTCCACCAGTGCCGCGTTCTGTTGCGTCACCTCGTCCATCTGCCCGACCGCCTGGTTGACCTGCTCGATACCCGTGCTCTGCTCCCGCGAAGCGGCGGCGATTTCGCTGATGATGTCCGATACGCGCCGCACGGCCTGGCGCAGATCCGTCATGGTCCTGCCGGCGTCCTCGGCCTGCGACGAGCCCTTGCGCACGGTGTCCACCGAGGTATCGATGAGATCCTTGATTTCCCTCGCGGCGCTCGAAGAACGCTGGGCCAGGCTACGCACCTCGCCGGCCACCACCGCGAAGCCCCGCCCCTGTTCGCCGGCACGCGCCGCCTCCACCGCGGCATTGAGCGCCAGGATATTGGTCTGGAAGGCAATGCCTTCGATCAAGTTCGTGATCTCGGCAATGCGGGCGGAACTGGTGCTGATGGCACCCATGGTGTCCACCATCTGCTGCACCGCCGTGGCGCCATGCTCCGCGACGTCTGCGGCGTTATCCGCCAGCCCGCTGGCCTGGCGCGCGTTGTCGGCGTTCTGTCGCACGGTCGCGGTCAGCTGCTCCATGCTGGCTGCGGACTGCTCCAGCGAAGCGGCCTGTTGCTCGGTGCGCGAGGACAAATCCGCGTTGCCGGCCGCAATCTGCTGTGCGGCCGTGCTGACCGAGTCGGTCGACATGCGCACCGCGCGCAGCGCCGATGCGACCCGCTCGATCARATGGTTGAAAGCCACCGCGGTACGCCCGATCTCATCCTTGTGCCGCACCAGGGCCCGGCGGTCGAGATCAAGCGAATCGCTGACATAGCGCAGGGTTTCTTCGATCTCGGCCAGGCTGCCATGGATGCGCCGATAGAGCGAATAACCCATCGCCACGCAGGTCGCGAAGGCAAGGGCGATGATGACCGAGAACATCTTCAGCGCCGCCTCGTAGGCAGCGCCATTGCGCGCGACCACCTCCTCGCCCAGGCCGGCGTTGTAGGCAACGTGTTCGTTGATGGCGGCGCGCAGCTCCACCGCCGCGTCGTACAGCGAGCCGCCCATCAGCATGCCTAGCGCAGTCGCGCTATCGCCGGCAGCGAACCGCTCCAGGAAGCGCTCGCGCTCGGCGCGGTAGCGTTTGGCCGCGGCACGGTCCGCCTCGAGCAGTTTGCGATCGGCGTCACCGGACAGGATGCTGCGCTGATAGTAGGCGAGCTTCTCATCGAAGCTCTTGTCGGCCGCCGCCAGCGCCGCGAGCGCCTCTGCGCGGCCCGCGTCGGTTGGCGACAAGGGATAGAGATAGGTAGCGAGCCGCATGCTGCTGACGGTGTCCCGAAGGTCGCTCAGCGTGCGCACGCTGGCCAGGGTGTTGTCATTGAAATAGGAAAACCGCTCCTGCGCCGAGCGCAATTGCCAGATGCCGTCGAGCCCTACGGCGAGCATGGCGAACAGGAGCAGCGACAAGGTGGCGAGCAGGCGTTGAGTGATATTCATGGCGCATATTCCGGCGCCGCAGGCGCGAACGCCGATCCTCCAGATGGACAATGAAAGGGAACACCCGCGAGCGTGCGCAGGCGCGGCGCGTGCCGCCCCACCCGTTCCCGCAGGCCCAGGACTTCTGCTTGCAAAGCGCGCTTCCGACATCTCCGGATTTGGTGAGCCGTCTTTTGAATGGCTCCTCCTGCCTTTACGGCAAGGAGAGAAAAGCACTGAAGGGTTTTATGGATAAATAGTGAAATTGAACGACAAAGATAGGAGTAATCCGATTTTTTGACGAAGATAGAAAACAGATCACCCCGCGGCAGCAGGACCCCGACGCCCCGGGCAGGGGTCGATTCAGGAATGGCCGAGACTGCCCCCACCCGCGGCGGCAAGGACCGCGCCCGCGCTTGCGGGAGGGCGCGACCACGATCGGGCGCGTCCGCGCCCTGACTTCATCCACCCGGATACGCCCACCACCATCAGTCATGAGGCTGACTGCATGCATGTCGAAGGTCCGGTACGGTGCGCCACGCCACAAATCCGTGAAACTTCTGGTGGATAGCCTGCCCGTCGGCGCTTGCTTAGTCTTACTGGACCCGACCACTGAGGAACGCCATGTCGATCTCACTCACCCTCCGCCCAGTGTCCGTCGCGCGCTTCAGCCTTACTGCGTTGGCACTTGGACTTGCGCTCGGCGCCCAAGCCCAGACCCAAGCTCAGACCCAAGCTCAAGCCCCGGCCGAGATGCCAGCCGTGGCTACCGCGCAAGCGGATGCCTCGATCAAACCGGGAACACAGGTGGAGGTGGCTCCCGTAGCCGTGCAGTCCGAGACCTCGCCGTCGCGGCCGCAATCGATTACTGCTCCGGCCGAGGTGTTTGCTCCGCCACTGGCCATCCCCCGGGCTGCACTTCCGCCGGCGGAACCAGCCCAGGCACAGGCCGAGGCCCCGCAATCACCGCCTGCGGCCGCCGTTGCGGATACGCCTGCCCCGACGATGCCACGCCCGCCATTGATGGCGACGAGATCGCAACCGATGACACCGCGAACGGTGGGCGGTGTCACCTATATCTGCGGTGGCTCGGATAGCGAGGAGAACGAGCAGTTGACGCGCCTGGAGGAGCAGTACAACCTCGGCGTGGTCTTTACCGAGGGCCCGAATGGCGTATCCGCGACGGACGTGGATGTACGACTGCGCCGGCATGGCAGGGTGCTGGCATCCATCCCGGCGACAGGCCCGCGCTGCCTATTCAAGCTGCCGCCCGCAGACTACCGCGTGGAGGCCACTTACAAGGAACGCATGCAATACGTGATCGTGGAGACCGGGTCCATGGGGACAGGCTTGCGCTGGTAATCGCGTCCTGCCCTGATGCATATCGGGGATGTGGAGGACATGGCGGACATGGCAAGCAAGGATGGCCGGCATTGCGCACAACACCGGCGCCGGAAAGCAAAAAGCGCCACCGGCTAGGGTGGCGCTTTTTGCTTGAATCCTGGAGGCGGGGGTCGGAATCGAACCGGCGTACACGGCTTTGCAGGCCGCTGCATGACCACTCTGCCACCCCGCCGGGTGACTTGCTGCTGGATTGTAGCCGCAATCGCCCGACCCTGCCGGGGCCGCGCCTTGCGCACCATCATCACAAACAAAAAGGGAAGCGGCGCTTCCCTTTGGGATTTGGAGCGGGAGACGAGTCTCGAACTCGCGACCTCAACCTTGGCAAGGTTGCGCTCTACCAACTGAGCTACTCCCGCATTACATACCGCATAACTACTAAAAGTCGACCCGGATAATACACGGCATCGGCCGTCACCATCGAATCTGGCAAAAACTGGAGCGGGAGACGAGTCTCGAACTCGCGACCTCAACCTTGGCAAGGTTGCGCTCTACCAACTGAGCTACTCCCGCATGTTCCTGCTGACTTCTGAGCTAAAACGCAACTTCTGACCCGATATTGCTGCCATCTCGATGCGTTCTTGCTGCATTTCGCTTCGTTCGGTTTGTTTCGTCAGAAGCGAGAACAGGATTATTGCAAACCGGAACACCCTCGTCAAGCATATTTTTCACCGAGCCATTATTTTTGTGCGGTGGCTTCTCCGCCCAGCCGGCTACGCTCCCGGATCTGCGGCCAGGCGAGCTTCATGTAATAGAACATCGACCACAGCGTCAGCACGGCGGCCACATAGATCATCCACGTACCGAGCACCGAGGCGTCGACGATGCCGAGCAGGCTGTCATTGAACAACAGCAAGGGGATGGCGATCATCTGGAAAGTCGTCTTGAGCTTGCCGAGGAAATTGACGGCCACGCTCTTGGAAGCGCCGATCTGCGCCATCCATTCGCGCAGGGCCGAAATGGTGATCTCGCGGCCGATGATCACCAGTGCGATCAGGTCGGCGACGCGGCCCAGCGCCAGCAGCGAGAGCAGTGCCGCCGCCACCATCAGCTTGTCGGCCACCGGGTCGAGGAAGGCGCCGAATGACGAAGTCTGGTTCCAGCGCCGGGCAAGGAAGCCGTCCAGCCAGTCGGTGACCGCCGCCACGATGAAGAAACCGGCGGCCGTCATGTTCTTGGCGTGCATCGGGAGCCACGCCTCGGGCAGGTAGTACACCCCCACCACGAGAGGAATCATGGCAACGCGGAGCCAGGTCAGCAAGATCGGAATATTCAGCGGCATTGGGGGCTCGAAACGAGACAACGGCGATGGGTAACTCCGCGATTGTCGCCTATTTCAACGCCAGCCGAGCATTTCGCGCCGCGCGCGGCGCGCGCGGGTCCGAATCAATGCAGCTGGCGGTAGATTTCCTCGGCCAGCGCATGCGAGATGCCGTCGACACTCGCGATCTCGTCGATGCTGGCTGCCATGACCCCGCGCAAGCCGCCGAAGCGGGTCAGCASCTTCTGCCTGCGACGCGCCCCGACGCCTTCGATCTCCTCCAGCCGCGAGGTGGTGCGCGCCTTGGCGCGGCGCGCGCGCATGCCGGTAATGGCGAAGCGGTGCGCCTCGTCGCGTATCTGCGCGACCAGCATCAGCGCCGCGCTGCCCTGCCCCAGTTCCAGCGACGGCCGTCCGTCGGCGAACACCAGCGTCTCCAGCCCGACCTTGCGGCCCTCGCCCTTGGCAACGCCGACCAGCAGGCCGATATCGAGACCAAGCTCCTCGAACACCTGGCGCGCCACTTCGACCTGGCCCTTGCCGCCGTCGATCAGCACCACGCTGGGCACCAGCGCACCGGCGGCATCGCCCTGGCCGCCATCGACACCGGCCTCGCGCGCCTGCTCCAGCATCTCCACCAGTTTCTGGTAGCGGCGCGTAAGCACCTGGCGCATGGCGGCATAGTCGTCGCCCGGCGTGATGTCCTGGATGTTGTAGCGGCGATATTCCGCGTTCTGCATCTCGTGATGATGGAACACCACGCAGGATGCCTGCGTGGCTTCGCCGGCGGTATGGCTGATGTCGAAGCACTCCACGCGCAGCAGCGCCAGGTCTTCCATGTCGAGAGCGATGGTCTCGGCCAGCGCGCGCGTGCGGGCTTGCTGGCTGCCCTGCTCGGCAAGCCGGCGCGACAGCGCCAGGGCGGCGCCCTGCTGCGCCATCTCGAGCCAGGCGCGGCGCTGCCCCTGCGGCTGGCGCACCAGCGTGACCTTGCGCCCGGCCTGCATCGACAGGGCCTGCAGCAGCGCCCTGTCCGGCGGCAGGTGGCTCACTACCAGGATCGGCGGCACGGCCTGGTCGAGGTAATGCTGGGCCATGAAGGCAGACAACACTTCGGCGGCGATGCGCTCCGCCGCGATGCCTGCGGGGGCCTCGGCGCCTGCCTCGCTGCCGGCACCGGCCTCGGCGTCCTCATCCTCGACGATCATCGCGCCTTCTTCCACGTGCGCAGGGAAATAGGCCTTGTCGCCGAGATGCCGGCCACCGCGCACCATCGCCAGGTTGACGCAGGCACGGCCGCCTTCCACGGCTACCGCCAGCACATCGATATCGCTGGCCTGGCCGACTTCCTCCACCGCCTGGCGCTTGAGCACCGTGGACAGCGCACCGATCTGGTCGCGCACCGCCGCCGCCTGCTCGAACTCGAGCCGCCCGGCATGCTCTTCCATCTTGGCCTGCAGGCCTTCCAGCACCTCGCTCTGGCGGCCCTGCAGGAAGCGCGCCGCATTGCTGACGTCACGCGCATAGTCTTGCTCGCTGATGGCGTTGACGCAGGGCGCGGTGCAGCGGTGGATCTGGTGCAGCAGGCAGGGCCGCGTGCGGTTGGTGAAGACAGTGTCCTCGCAGGTGCGCAACTGGAACACGCGCTGCAGGATCTGCATGCTCTCGCGCACCGCATGCGCGCTCGGGAACGGCCCGAAGTACTGGTGCTTGCGATCCGTCGCGCCGCGGTAGTAGGCCATGCGCGGAAAGCGGTGGCTGGTCAGCTTGACGAAGGGATAGGATTTGTCGTCGCGGAACAGGATGTTGTAGCGCGGCGCCAGTGCCTTGATCAGATTGTTTTCCAGCAGCAGCGCCTCGGCCTCGGTGCGCACCACGGTGGTCTCGATGCGCACGATCTTGGCCACCATCAGGGCGATGCGCGGCGACGGCAGGTTCTTGTTGAAGTAGCTCGAGACACGCTTCTTCAGGTCGCGCGCCTTGCCGACGTAGAGCACATTGCCCTGCGCATCGAAGTAGCGATAGACCCCCGGCAGGCCGGGCAGCTGCGCGATCGCCGCCTTGGGATCGAACTGTGGCTCGGGCGCGGCCGCGTGGCCGGGCTCGGCAGCCGCCGGGGCGGGCGTGCCTGGATTCTGGATTTCGGGTTCCGGCAGGGACATCGGGTGGGAATCGACCGTGTGGAAGCGGCCGGTCAGCGCACGGCCGGCAGGCGACGGCGCGACAGGCTCTAAAATCGCAAGTTTAGAGCAATTCCTTGTCGCCTCACGCCGCCATGACCACCCGCCCCGACCGCACCGTCCGCTCATGGGACATCTTCTGCACCGTCATCGACAACTTCGGCGATATCGGTGTCTGCTGGCGGCTGGCGCGCCAGCTTGCGCAGGAGCACGGCCACGCCGTGCGGCTGTGGGTGGACGACCTGCATAGCTTCGCGCGGCTGGCGCCGGGCCTCGACGTGAACGCCGGACAGCAGGAACTGGCCGGCGTGACGATCCGCCCATGGCGGCGGCYCGACCAGGAGAGCGGGCAGGACAGCGCCGCGCGCTTCGCCGGCGTCGTGCCGCACGACGCGGTGRTCGAATCGTTCGCATGCGACCTGCCGGCGACATTTCTTGGCGCCATGGCTGCGCGCATGCCCAGGCCGGCCTGGATCAACCTCGAATACCTGAGCGCCGAGACATGGGTGCGGGAGCACCATCGCATGAGCTCGCCCCATCCGCGCCTGCCGCTGGTGAAGTATTTTTTCTTCCCGGGCTTCGAGCCCGGCACCGGCGGGCTGTTGCGCGAGTCCATGCTTGGCACGCAGCGCGAGCATCTGCGCGCCGCGCCTGCCGCCCAGGCCGCGCTGTGGCACCGGCTTGGCACGCGCCCCATCGACGGCGCGCTCAAGGTCAGCCTGTTCGCCTACCCCAACGCGGCCCTGCCGTCGTTGCTGGCGCAGTGGCGCGACGGCGCGGAGCCGGTGCAGTGCCTGGTGCCGGCCGGCCTCGCCGCCGAGCAGGCGAGCGCCTGGTTCGGCACGCCCGGTGCCAGGCCGGGCGACACCTTTTCCACCGGCAACCTGACGGCCCACGTGGTGCCGTTTGTGCGCCAGGAGCACTACGACGAGCTCCTGTGGCTGTGCGATGTCAACTTCGTGCGCGGCGAGGATTCCTTTGTCCGCGCGCAATGGGCGGGCCAACCGCTGGTCTGGCATATCTACCCGCAGGAAGACGCGGCGCACCTGGTCAAGCTGAATGCCTTTCTCGACCTCTTCACGCAACGGCTCGAGCGTGCCGGCAACGGGGCGGCGGCAGCGGCGTTCGCGGCGTTCTGGCGCGCATGGAATGCGCCTGGCGATTCACTCGACTGGCCAGCATTTCGCCTGCATTTGCCGGTGCTGCGCGAGGCGACCGAGCAATGGCAGCGCAGCCTGCAGCACCTCGGCGATCTGGCGGCAAATCTCGTGGGCTTCTGCGAAAATCAGGTAAAATAATCGGTTGATTTGATGGCGACCGGCCGGAAAACGGGGGAACGCGCAGAAGATGACAGTGGCACCCGCCACCGCATCGGCAGCGGAACCTGGGCGTACTGGACGGGCCGCGTGCGCACGGCCACCGCCGTGCGCTGGCAGCGCGCCTTCGCCACACCGAATTCCGAGACAATTTTTTCAGGAAAACAGTTCAGATGAAAACCGCACAAGAACTCCGCGTCGGCAACGTATTCATGATCGGCACCGACCCGATGGTCGTGCAGAAGGCCGAGTACAACAAGTCGGGCCGCAACTCCGCCGTGGTCAAGATGAAGTACAAGAATCTGCTGACCGAAGCCCCGGGCGAGTCCGTCTTCAAGGCCGACGACAAGTTCGAAGTCGTGATGCTGGATCGCCGCGAATGCACCTACTCGTACTTCGCCGACCCGATGTACGTGTTCATGGACACCGAATTCAACCAGTACGAAGTCGAGCAGGACAGCATGGGCGACTCGCTGAACTACCTCGAAGACGGCATGAACGTCGAAGTGGTGTTCTACAACGACAAGGCCATCTCGGTGGAAATGCCCACCACGCTGGTGCGCGAGATCATCTACACGGAACCGGCCGTCAAGGGCGACACCTCGTCGGGCAAGGTGCTCAAGGGCGCCAAGATCAACACCGGCTTCGAGCTGCAAGTGCCGCTGTTCTGCAACATCGGCGACAAGATCGAAATCGACACCCGTACCGGCGAATACCGCAGCCGCGCAAACTAAGCGCAGCTGGTTCGCCGCTGCCCTCGCGGGCAGCGCAACGGCAAAAAAGGGCAGCCTCGGCTGCCCTTTTTGTTTCCCCGCACCGCAGCGCGGCTACCCGCCCGCGGCTTGCGGGTCGTCACGCGATCAGGCCGTGCCCTTTCAGCTCGCGCACGGCGACGGCGTAGTCGGGATCCTGCATCAGCTTGTTCCACGGCAGTGGCTTGCGGCGGCCAAACAGCTTGCGGATACGGCGCTGCGACGCCTTGCCGGCATCGACGTCGAGTTCGTTGAGCAACTGGTCGGCGCGCTCCGGATGATTGCAGATCAGCACCATATCGCAACCGGCAGCGAGTGCCGCGCGCGCGGCCTCGGTGACCGTGCCCGCAACGCTGGCGCCCTCCATGCTCAGGTCATCGCTGAAGATGACGCCCTCGAAACCAAGCTGGGTCCGCAGCACGTCCTGCAGCCAGTAGCGCGAGAAGCCCGCCGGGTTCGGATCGACCTTCGGATAGATGACGTGCGCCGGCATCACCGACGACAGCGTCATGCCCATCCACTCGTAGGGACGCGCATCCTGCGCGAGGATCTCGTCGAGGCTGCGCTCGTCCACCGGCACCGCCACGTGCGAGTCCGCGGCGACAAAGCCGTGGCCGGGGAAATGCTTGCCACAGTTCGCCATGCCGGCGAGCAGCAGGCCGTGGGTCAGGTGGTTGGCCAGCATGGTCACCACGCGCGGATCGGCGTGGAAGGCCCGGTCGCCGATCACGGCGCTGCGGCCATAGTCCAGGTCCAGCACCGGCGTGAAGCTCAGGTCGATATCGCAAGCGCGCAACTCGGCCGCCAGCACGTAGCCGCAATGCACGGCAGCCTTGGTCGCGGCAAGCACGTCGCGGTCCCACAGCTCGCCCAGGCGACCCATGGCCGGCAGGTGCGTGAAGCCGTCGGTCCTGGCGCGCTGCACGCGGCCGCCTTCGTGATCGATGCAGATCAGCACGTCCTCGCGCACGGCACGGATCTCATGCGTCAGCGCCTGCAGCTGCGCACGCGACTCGAAGTTGCGCGCGAACAGGATCACGCCGCCGGTGAGCGGATGGGAGATGCGGCGGGTGTCTTCGGCATCGAGGTGCTTGCCCTTGACATCGAGTACGACGGGGCCCGGCCGCTTGCCGGAAATCTTCTTGATCATTGGGATTATTCGCTAGGCTGGGAAGCGAGCGGCAGCGCGCCGGGAGCGCCGGCGCCACCAAGCTCTGCGATCGCAAAGGCGACCGCGTATTCGTGTTCGTCGCTGACACTGACCCGCACCGTCACGCCGCGTTCCCGCAGCCAGGCATCCAGTTCGCCATGGCAGTGCGGATACGGCTCGCCGGACGGCAGGTTCAGCAGCTCCATCGCGCGCCACGTCATCGGCCAGCGCATGCCCAGCCCGATGGCCTTGGAAAAGGCCTCCTTGGCGGCAAAGCGCGTGGACAGGAAGGCGAGGCCGCGCTTCTCCGAACGCGCGCGGCGCGCATGGTATTTCTGCAGTTCCTGCGGCCCGAGCACCTTCTCGGCAAAGCGCCCGCGCGTGCGCTCCATCACGCCTTGCACGCGGTTGATCTGGATGATGTCGGTGCCGATGCCGTAGATCACGCTGCTGCGTCCGGGCGCGGATAGGTGGTGCCGAGGCGCGCAGCGACCATGATGGCCTTCATCTCGCGCACGGCGTTCTGCCAGCCGACGAAGACCGCATGCGCGACGATGGCGTGGCCGATATTGAGTTCCTTGATGCCGTGCATGGCGGCGACCGGCTGCACGTTGGTGTAGTGCAGGCCGTGGCCGGCATTGACCACCAGGCCAAGCCGCACGCCGGTATCGACGCCTTCGGCCACACGCTGCAGTTCCGTGGCCTGCTCGGCCGGCGTGTGCGCATCGGCATAGCGCCCGGTGTGCAACTCCACCACCGGCGCGCCGCAAGCGGCGGCCGCTTCGATCTGCTCGGCCTGCGCATCGATGAACAGCGACACGCGGATGCCCGCGTCGGCCAGTTGGCGGCAGGCTGCCTTGACCTGCTCGAAGCGCCCCGCCACATCGAGCCCGCCCTCGGTGGTGACCTCCTCGCGCCGCTCGGGCACGAGGCAGACATCCTGCGGCCGGATCGCGCAGGCGATGTCGAGCATCTCCTGGGTGATCGCGCACTCCAGGTTCATGCGCGTGGCCAGTAGCGGGCGCAGCGCGTGCACGTCGGCATCGCGGATATGGCGACGGTCTTCGCGCAGGTGCAGCGTGATCAGGTCGGCGCCGGCCTGCTCGGCCTGCAGCGCGGCCTGGATGGGATCGGGATAGACCGTGCCGCGCGCGTTGCGCAGCGTGGCCACGTGGTCGATGTTGACGCCAAGGTCGATGACGCCGGGATGCGCGTGGAAAATCATGCGGACGGACTCAGAGATAGTGCAGGTCGATCAGGATCTGGCGCGTCTTCAGCGGCGCGCCTTGCAGATAATAATGCAGCAGGAAGCGCATCAGCGCACGGCTTTGCGTCACCGTCTGCGCCCGGCGGTAGTCGTCCTGCGACATATCGAGCAGCGTCTGCCCGGAAACCACCGGCCAGGACGACGGATCGCTGGGCTGTGCGCGGCGCACGCCGCGCTCCGGCTGGTACACGTAGTCCAGCCCGGGCTCCACCGCCTCGCCAGAATTCGCGCATTGGTCGAAGGCCACGGCAAAGCCGGTCTCCTGCAGCAGCACGCGCTCGAAGCCGCGCAGCACCAGGCCGGCCTGCTCGCCGTGCGCGAGCCGCGTGAGCGTGGCCATGTACTGGCGGAACAGCGCCACGTGGGCGTCTTCGCGCGGGCAGAAACGCAGCAGCAGTTCGTTGAGATAGAAACCCGAGAGCAAGGCGTCGCTGGCCAGCGGCAGCATGCCGCCGACCCACTCAGCGCGTGTCAGCGTCTTGACCTCGCCGCGCCCGCTCCATGACAGCGAGATCGGCTGGAAATGCTGGAGCACCGGGCGCAGCGCCGAATGCGGGCGCTTGGCGCCCTTGGCGACCATGGCCATGCGCCCGTGGTCACGCGTGAACACGTCGAGGATCAGGCTGGTTTCGCGGTAAGGCCAGGCGTGCAGTACGAAGCCCGGCTGGTTGGCTACGCGCAACTCGGTGCGCGCCGGGACGATGCGCAGCGCGCGGTCCATCATGGCGCGCTGCTCGGCCACCGCCATGCCGGGCACGGCCTGGCTGCCCAGCAGCTCGGCGGCTTCTTCCGCCACCGGATCGACGCGGCGGGCCTTCAGTGCAGGCCCGCCCGCTCTGTCATTCATAGCCGTAGGCGCGCAATCCAGCTTCGTTGTCGGCCCAGCCGCTCTTCACCTTGATGAACATTTCCAGGTAGACCTTGCCGTCGAACAGCTTTTCCATGTCGATGCGGGCTTCGGTGGAAATGGTCTTGAGCTTGGCGCCCTTGTTGCCGATGATCATGGCCTTGTGGCCATCGCGCTCGACCAGGATGGTGGCGAAGATGCGCCGCAGCCTGCCTTCGGTCTCGAACTTCTCGATGACGACCGTGCTGGTGTACGGCAGTTCGTCGCCGGTCCAGCGGAACACCTTCTCGCGGATGATTTCCGAGGCCATGAAGCGCTCGCTGCGATCGGTCATGGAATCGGCGTCGTACATCGGCTCGCCCTCCGGCAGGTAGGGCCGGATGATGGCGAGCAGGCGGTCGATGTGGTCTTGCGTCTTGGCCGACATCGGCACCACTTCCGTGAACTGGAACTGATGCCCCATCTTCTCGAGGAAGGGCATCATCACCTCAGCCCGGTCCGCGCCGAGGCGGTCCAGCTTGTTGGTGATGAGCAGCACCGGCACCTTCTTGGGCAGCAGGGACAGCACCTTCTCGTCATCGGGGCCGTAGTGGCCAGCCTCGACCACGAACAGCACCAGGTCCACGCTCGACAGCGTGGACGTCACCGCACGGTTCAGCGAACGGTTCAGCGCGCTGGCGTGCCGCGTCTGGAAACCCGGCGTGTCGACGAAGACGTACTGCGCGTCATCCGTGGTCTGGATGCCGACGATGCGGTGGCGCGTGGTCTGCGCCTTGCGCGAAGTGATGCTGACCTTCTGTCCGACCAGCGCATTCATCAGTGTGGACTTGCCGACGTTGGGACGCCCGACAATGGCCACGGTGCCGCAGCGGAACGCAGCGGTTGGGGTACCCGCGGCGTCTGGCCGCGGATCGGTAGATTCGGTCATTCCTTCAACCTGAGAGACAACTGGGGATCGGGTGGCACCGGCTGCTTGCGCGTCTTGCCGGTGCGCTCGGCCCGGCTGCGCTTGAGCAGCTGGGGCACGAGCTTCTGCACCTCGTCGAGCGCCAGCTTGGCGGCAGCCTGTTCGGCCGCGCGGCGCGACGCGCCGGTACCGAACACCCGCACTTCCAGTTTAGGCACGGTGCACTCGACTTCAAACTGCTGGTTATGCGCGGCGCCGTGGGTGGCGATCACGTTATATTGCGGCAGGGCGATCTTGTGGCCTTGCAGGTACTCCTGCAACAGCGTCTTGGCATCCTTGCCCAGCGTGCGCGGATCGACCTGCTCGAGAATCGGGATATACAACTTGCGGATCAGGGTGCGTGCGCCCTCGAAACCGGCATCGAGGAACACGGCACCGACGATCGCTTCCAGTGCATCGGCAAGGATCGAGGGACGGCGGAAGCCGCCGCTCTTGAGTTCGCCCTCGCCCAGGCGCAGCGCCTCGGACAGCTGGAGCATCTGCGCGATCTCGTACAGCGCCTGCTGCTTGACCAGGTTGGCCCGCACGCGGGACAGATCGCCCTCGTCGAGCTTGCTGAACATGCCGTACAGCATATCGGCCACGGCGCAGTTGAGCACCGAATCGCCCAGGAACTCAAGGCGTTCGTTGTGCAAGGCACTGTGGCTGCGGTGCGTCAGCGCCTGCTGCAGCAATTCTGGCTTGCTGAAGCGGTAGCCGAGGCGTTGCTGTAAGGCGTCGAGGTTCATGTCAGTACTGCGTTCCCGAGTAGGTAATCAAAAGGCTCAGCGGGCCGTATAGCGGCACCTCGTTGCGGTAGGAAAATCCCACCGAGCGGATCGTGCCGTTGTCATCCTCGTGGATATCCAGATCGTCGCTGCGCACGGCGGTAATACGGTCGATCTGCGCCTGCTTACTGAAATAGTCGGCAATTTCGCGCTTGTTGGATGCCTGCTGCTTGGCATAACTGACCGCGCGTTTGACCGAGAAATACTCCAGCAGGCTCGGTATCGCCCTGACCGCCGGGATCACCACGCCCCCAACGACCAGGATAACGACGAGCAAGCTGCCCATCGAGAAGCCGCGCCGCCTGTCATTCCCCGCCAGGCGCGCCCGCCCCCCGACTGCACCAACTACCTGACCCGATCGACCCATAATGCGCTTTCCCTCGCTTGACTGGAGTGGTTATTCGCGCCGCGGGGATGCTACTTGAACGATCCCACGCGTCCGATATTGCCGAGGTTCATCCAGATCAGGAACGCCTTGCCGACGATATTCTGATCGGGCACGAAGCCCCAGTAACGTGAATCCAGGCTGTTGTCGCGATTGTCGCCCATCACGAAATAGTGACCCTGCGGTACCTTGCAGGTCAGCCCCTGCTGATTGTAAGTGCAGTTCTCGTGGAACGGAAAATCCGGATCGGCGCCGGAGACGAAGGCGGGACGATCCGTGTCGTTCAGGATACCGTGCACGGGGCCGTCCGGCAGTTTCTCCTGGAAGTGCTTGGAGTACGACAAGCGCTCCTCGTCGAGGTAGTCCGGCAGCGCGCTGTATTCGGCCGGCTTGCCGTTGATGGTCAGGCGCTTGTTCTGGTAGCTCACCACGTCGCCCGGCACGCCGATCACACGCTTGATGTAGTCGAGCGACTGGTCCTTCGGGTAGCGGAATACCATCACGTCGCCGCGCTGGGGCTCACCCACCGCCATGATCTTCTTGTTCACCACCGGCAGACGGATGCCGTAGTCGTACTTGTTGACCAGGATGAAGTCGCCGATCAGCAAGGTCGGGATCATCGAGCCGGACGGGATCTTGAAGGGCTCGACCACGAACGATCGCAGCACGAACACGGCCAGGATCACCGGGAAGAAGCTCGCCGAATACTCCAGCCACCAGGGCTGGCGCAGCTTTTCCTCCGCCAGGCGGCTGCGCGATGTATCGATCTCGCCGACGCCGTAGCGGCCCTGCAGGTCAGTCCTGCGCGCATCGAACTCGGCCAGCGCGGCCTGGGCGGACACCCGCCGCTGCTTCTCGAACACCAGCTTGTCGGCCATCCAGGCAACGCCCGTGATGACCACCAGCACAAAAAGAATCAGTGCAAAATTCATGACGGCTAGATCTTGGTGATGTTTTGTTAGAGTCTGCTTCGCCAACGGCCGGGCCGACCGGCCCCGCCGCTTTCTTTTATTTGTCGCTCACCTGCAGGATCGCCAGGAATGCTTCCTGGGGAATCTCCACCGTGCCCACCTGCTTCATGCGCTTCTTGCCCGCCTTCTGCTTCTCGAGCAGCTTCTTCTTGCGCGAGATATCGCCGCCGTAGCACTTGGCCAGSACGTYCTTGCGCAGCGCCTTGACGTTCTCGCGCGCGATGATGTTCGCGCCGATGGTGGCCTGGATGGCCACGTCGTACATCTGGCGCGGGATGATCTCGCGCATCTTAGAGACGACCTCGCGGCCGCGGTACTGCGAGTTGCTCCGGTGCACGATCACCGACAGCGCATCGACCTTGTCGCCATTGATCAGGATGTCGACCTTGACCACGTCGGCGGCACGGTACTCCTTGAACTCGTAGTCCATCGAGGCGTAGCCGCGCGACACCGACTTGAGCCGGTCGAAGAAGTCCATGACGATTTCCGCCATGGGGATCTCGTACGTGAGCTGCACCTGCTTGCCGTGGTAGCTCATGTTGATCTGCGTGCCGCGCTTCTGCGTGCACAGCGTGATCACCGAGCCCACGTAATCCTGCGGCATGTACAGATTGACCGTGACGATCGGCTCGAGGATGTTCTCGATGCGGCTCGGGTCCGGCATCTTGGCCGGGTTTTCCACCGTCAGCATGGTGCCGTCGCGCATCTGGACCTGGTACACCACCGTCGGCGCGGTGGTGATCAGGTCCATGTCGAATTCGCGCTCCAGGCGCTCCTGCACGATCTCCATGTGCAGCAGGCCGAGGAAGCCGCAGCGGAAGCCGAAGCCCAGCGCCTGCGACACTTCGGGCTCGTACTGCAGCGACGCGTCGTTGAGCTTGAGCTTCTCCAGCGATTCGCGCAGCGCTTCGTACTGGTTGGATTCGACCGGGTACAGGCCGGCGAACACCTGCGGCTTGACTTCCTTGAAGCCCGGCAGCGGCGCGGTGGCCTTGCGCGCCATGGTGGTGATGGTATCGCCCACCTTGGCGGCCTTCAGTTCCTTGATGCCGGCGATGACGAAACCCACCTGCCCCGCCGTCAGCGACTCGCGCTGCAGCGACTTGGRCGAGAACACGCCGACCTGCTCGACCAGGTGCTGCGAGCCAGTGGCCATCAGCAGCACCTTGTCCTTGGGCTTGAGGACGCCGTTGACCACGCGCACCAGCATCACCACGCCGACGTAGTTGTCAAACCACGAGTCGATGATCAGCGCCTGCAGCGGCGCGTCCACGTCGCCCTTGGGGGCGGGCACGCGCGCGATCATGGCCTCGATCACGTCCTCCACCCCGACCCCGGTCTTGGCCGAGCACGGCGTGGCATCCTGCGCATCGATCCCGATCACTTCCTCGATCTCGCGGATGGCGTTTTCCGGATCGGCCTGCGGCAGGTCGATCTTGTTGAGCACCGGCACCACTTCCACGCCGAGTTCGATCGCCGTGTAGCAGTTGGCGACAGTCTGCGCTTCCACGCCCTGCGAGGCGTCCACCACCAGCAGCGCGCCTTCGCAGGCGGACAGCGAGCGGCTGACTTCATAGCTGAAGTCGACGTGTCCCGGCGTGTCGATCAGGTTCAGGTTGTAGACCTTGCCGTCGCGCGCCTTGTAGCTCAGCGCCGCGGTCTGGGCCTTGATGGTAATGCCGCGCTCCTTCTCGATGTCCATCGAGTCGAGCACTTGCGCTTCCATCTCGCGATCGGACAGGCCCCCGCAGAGTTGGATGATGCGGTCGGCCAGGGTCGATTTGCCGTGGTCGATGTGAGCGATGATCGAGAAGTTGCGGATATGGTCCATCTGATGTTCAGGGGTGCGCCATGTCTGGCCGCGATGTGCCCGCTTGAGCACTTCGGGTAGCGCAGCAATTATGGTCGGCCCGGGACAGGCACCCCGCAGGGGCACGCAGCTCGGGGCCGCAGGTTGGTGACGCTGAGTTTGCGCCAAAGTGCGATTTTACCGTACTTTCAAGGACTTCCGTATTGCGAAATGGCGCGCCGCGCCCCGGGCGGCGGCCTGTCAGTCCGCCTGCCCCGCGAGCCATGCCCGCACGCGTGGCGCATCGAGGAAATAGTGGCACAACTCCTCGCCGGCACCGGCGGGCACGCCGGTCATCAACACCGGCACCAGTTCGCCGAACCGTGCCTCGGTGGCGGCGTCGCCATCCACGTCCACCTCATGCAGGACAAAGGAAAAATCGCGCCGGAGCGGCTCCAGCGCGACCTTCATGTCCTCGCACAGATGGCAGTAGGTCCTGCCATACAGCGTGAGATCCGCCATCGGGGCGATGCCTAGCGCGAAGACACCGTGCTCGGGCGCAGCGTGAGCACCTGGGTGGCGTCGCCGCGCCTGACGAACACCGCGGCGATCTTGCCCTTGTCCAGGGCCTTGACCAGTTCGTTGAACTGGCGCGGGCTGGTCACGTCGCTGTCGCCCAGCCGCAGGATGATGTCGCCCGGGCGGATGCCGGCGCGCTGGGCCGGGCCATCGGCCTGCTCGACTTCCACCCCGGACTTGATCTTGAGCTCCTTGAGCTTGGTGTCGGGAATCTCGTTGACGATCAGGCCCAGCGCATTGGGCTTGGCCACCGGCGCATTGCTCTCGTCGCGCGGCGCATTGCCGCCGCGCGTCTTGACCTTGTTGTCGGCGTCCAGCTCGGCCACGGTGATGCTGACCTCGCGCGTCGCGCCCTTGCGCCACAACTGCAGCGGCACGCGCGTGCCCGGCTTGATATCGCCGACCATGCGCGGCAGGTCCGAAGCCTTCTCGATATCGCGGCCGTTGAACTTCAGGATGATGTCGCCGGCTTCGATCCCCGCCTTCTCGGCCGGGCCGCCGGGCTCCACGCTGCCCACCAGCGCGCCCCGGGCACGGCCCAGGCCGAGCGAGTCGGCGACTTCCTTGGTCACGCCCCCGATCGCCACCGCGATGCGCCCGCGCGTGACTTTGCCGTTCGCCTTGAGCTGCTCGGTCACGCGCATCGCTTCGTCGATGGGAATCGCGAAGGAAATGCCCATGTAGCCACCGCTGCGGCTGTAGATCTGCGAATTGATGCCGATCACTTCACCACGCAGGTTGATCAGCGGGCCGCCAGAATTGCCCGGATTGACCGCGACATCCGTCTGGATGAACGGCAGGTAATCCCCCGTATCGCGGCCCTTGGCGGAGACGATGCCGGCGGTCACGCTGTTGTCCAGGCCGAACGGCGAACCGATCGCCAGCACCCATTCACCCGCGCGCACCTTGTCGGAATCGCCCAGCATCAGCTTGGGCAGGCCGGTGGCATCCACCTTCAGCAACGCCACATCGGTGCGCTTGTCCGAGCCGATCAGCTTGGCCTTGAACTCGCGCTTGTCGGGCAGGGTGACGTAGATGGTTTCCGCATCCGCCACCACGTGGGCGTTGGTCATCACATAGCCGTCCTGGCTGATGACGAAGCCGGACCMCACCCCGCGGCTCTGCTCCTCGCCCTGGGGCGGCTGGCTGCGGCGCGGCGTGCCCGGCGGCGTGGGCGTGCCGGGCATCGGCACGCCGAAGAAGCGGCGGAAGAACTCCGCCATCTCGTCGTCCTCGGGGCTGGAGTTGTTGCCACGCGCGCGCACCCGCTCCGTGGTGCGGATATTGACGACGGCCGGACCCGCCTTTTCGACCAGGTCGGTGAAATCGGGCAGGCCATAGGATGGCGCGGCGGCCTGGGCGTGGCTCAGTTCTGCGACCAGCGGCACAAAGGCGAGAATGGCAGCCATGAGCACGGTCCGAGCCAAGGCTGGAGATCTTGGTGACATCATCGACTCCCGGAAATCAGCGAAAAGGAAGGAAGCAAGGCATTGGAGGGGCCAGATCGCGGCGCGCCAGCGACGAGCAAACGCCGCTGGTGCCTTGTTCGCAAACCGGCTCAGTGCGCCTTCGGCGGTTTATATTCTACTGCCGAGGCAAACTGGCGGACTGTGGCGGGGGGGACCTCGCCCACCACGGTAATCCAGAAATCGGCAACCCGGCGCACCACCACCTGGGTGGCGCCGAGCGAGGCGACGCCTTCGCGGCGTACGCGCTGCTCGGAAACGGGCTCGATGAAGACCGACAAACCGGTCAGCCCGTCGCTGTAGACGATCTGGAGCACCTCGAAAACCTGGCCGCGCGGGTTCGCCTGCGGCGAGCGCAGCTCGCCGAGCGGGCGACGGACCTCGCGGATCTTCAGGAAGCCCTTGACCGGAATCCCAATGGTCCAGCCTTCGTCGGCAATATTGGCCGGCTGGTTGGTGACTTCGTAATGATTCCAGGCCCCGGAATTCTTGATGGCGGTGAGGATGCGCTGCTTCTCGGAGGGCACGCCKATCTCGACCTGCGAGAACGCAACCTGCTCCAGCACCTTGCCGCCCTCTCCCACGGTCTGGGCGCGCATCAGCAGGCCGGAGTTTTTCTCCGCCCACAAGCGTACGCCGTAGCGCGCGGAATCGTGCGGATCGAGCGAGAACACTTCGCACTCGACGCCAGCCACGCGCTCGCCGGGAAGCTTGCGCATCTCGTAGATATCGAGAACGTCGCTTTTATTGGTGGCGAGCAAGGCCGGGAAGCGATCCTTCGCCTCCTGCTTCTCCACCACCACCAGCTTGGCTTCGGGGATCAGGCTGTGGACGACATCGTTCTGGCGCAGCACTTCGCGCGGCTTGCCATCGAGCGTTTCCAGCCGTTCGTACTCGTTGTTCACGAGATCGCTGTAGTGCTGGATGCGCGAGGCATGCATCACGCTGCCGCGCTGATAGATCAGCGTACCGACATAGTTCTCGCGCTGGGCGGCGCGGTGGATCTTGTTGAGCCAGGCCGTCGCATCGCGGCGGGCCAGCGTATTGTCCGGCGGCTGCGCGCTTGCCGCGGCCGCAGTCAGACACAAGGCCAGAAAAAAGGACCTGCGAAGGGCCCTTATTCTGTGTGCGCCCGCTACATTGGCGGGCGACCATCCTTTATGCATGTCCGGCATTATTCCTGCGAGTTGTCCTGAGAAAAGTTTGCGCTGTTGGCAACAGTGCGCATGGTCGGCACGACTGCGTCGGTGGCGACCGATACCCGATGGGCACGCAGGTACTCGTCGAGGCGCGGATCGCGGATCATCTGCGCACTGTCGGCGGCAACCGTCACGATACCGCCAGTCTTGGGCACTGCAGGCTGCTCGACGCGCGCGACCACGGCGTCCGGCGTGCCGAGATCGGTGACACCGCGCATCTGCGGCACCACCACCCAGCTCACGGCAGCCACCGCGGCGGCGATGGCCGTACCCGGCATCACCCTGCGAACCCAGGACGGCTTGAACAGCATGCGGTGCGCCGACGCCTGCGCCACCGCCGGCACCAGCACATGCGGTTCGCTATCGAGGCGCGCGGAAAAACGGGCGAGAAAATCTTCGGTGGAGCCGGCATGCGTCAGTTCTTCCGAACGCAGCGCGTCGCCGATCAGCTGATATGTCGTCCAGCTCGCCATGCCCGGCTCGCTCTTGGCGAGATCCAGTACGGCATTGATTTCGTGCGGCGCCAGCTCGCCATCCATCAGCACGGAGATCTGCTCCGCTGCTTCCACTACATGAACCGACTGCTTATGAGCCTGACCCATTTCCCGCCCCTAGAAAAACCATTGAACACCGACAATCCCGTCTACTGCTTTGTCGTTTATCGATGCAGGAATAGGCTGCAACGCTGGCCGCACGACATTTCTTGCTACTTTTTCTTGCTACTTACCACTTACCACCGCTTGCCCTCTGCCGTTCCCAGCAGCGGACGCAATTTCTCGGCAATCGCCTCACGTGCCCGGAAGATGCGCGAGCGGACGGTTCCGATCGGGCATCCCATGGCTTCGGAGATCTCCTCGTAACTGAGGCCCTCGATTTCACGAAGAGTGATGGCAGTGCGCAATTCCTCCGGTAGTGCCTCCATGGCCCGGTTGACCGTTTCTGCGACCTGGCGGGTATGGAGCATCGACTCCGGCGTATTGATATCTCTTAGTTGCTCGCCGTCCGCAAAAGTTTCAGCCTCTTCGGCATCGATATCGCTGGAGGCTTCGGGCCGGCGTCCCTGGGTGGCCAGGTAGTTCTTCGCCGTGTTCACCGCAATCCGGTACAACCAGGTGTAGAACGCCGACTCGCCACGGAACTGCGGCAAGGCACGATACGCCTTGATGAAAGCGTCTTGTGCCACATCCTCCACTTCCGCCGAATCCCGGACCAAACGCGAAATGAGCCTGATGATCTTGCGGTGGTATTTGGCCACCAACAATTCAAAGGCTCGCTTGTCGCCCTTCTGGACGCGTTCAACGAGGAGCTGATCGGCTTCGCGTTCGCTCACGAATGGGTCACCTGCAGTGTATCTCTTGGTATCGTCTTCACGACAAACGTTGTATTTTACCTACGTTGCCCACTGCACAGTCAGTGCGGTGCAACGCATTTTGTGAAGAATGCCCGCGGCCATTGCCCATCAGGCGACGCCACCGGCCGCGGCCTGCTCGCGCCGGGCGACGCCCAGGGCACGTTTCAGCGCTCTCAATGAGGAGGGTGCCGCCGAACCCCGGCTGATGACGAGGATCCCGGGCGGCTTGCCGCTGACAGGCTCCATGGCCAGCAAAAGAGCCAGTCTGCCCAGCTCCCAGCTGGAGCGCACGCGCGCCACCGCGTGGGCGCCATCCGGCAGGCGAACCAGAATGGCCGCGCGGCCGGTGGCGTCGCGGCCTTGCACCAGTCCCGCATAGGTACAAGCCGCGCCGCGCCACAGCGCGGGCCAGTGGCTCAGCATCCACGCGCAGGACGCCGCCAGTGTGGACACCGACAGCCATTGCGCCAGATTCCAGCCATGTGCCGAGCGGCCAAAGCCCCATATCGCCTCGCGCGCAAGCAGCGCAAGGGCCGCCATCTCGCAAGACAGGAACAGCGCCAAGACCCACCGCAAGCGATGGGTCCTGAGCGAAGTCCGGAGGAGCGATAACCGGCAGCCGCCGGATTCAGGCGCGACGGAAGACAAGCGTGCCGTTAGTGCCGCCGAAACCGAAATTGTTCTTCACCGCCACATCGATCTTCAGGTCGCGTGCCGTGTTGGCCACGTAGTCCAGGTCGCACTCGGGATCCTGGTTGAAGATATTGATGGTCGGAGGCGAGACCTGATGGTGTAGAGCCAGCACCGTGAACACGGATTCGAGGCCGCCGGCGCCGCCCAGCAAGTGGCCGGTCATCGACTTGGTGGAATTGACGGCCAGCTTGTAGGCATGGTCGCCAAAAGCCAGCTTGATGGCTTCGCTTTCGTTCTTGTCGCCCAGCGGCGTCGAGGTGCCGTGCGCGTTCAGGTAGCCGACTTCGTCGGCGTTGACGCCGGCGTTCTTCAGCGCGCTGACCATGCAGCGGCGCGGACCATCCATATTCGGGGCGGTCATATGGAACGCGGGACGCGGCAGCGGGATCGTCGTTGCGGGTCGACAGCGCGCGCGCGGCGGCGAAACCGCCAATGCCGAGCGGCGAAACCGTAGATTCCGCACCGCCGGCCAGCATGGCGTCCGCGTCGCCGGCCTGGATCAGGCGGGCGGCCAGGCCGATGCTGTGCAGGCCGGTGGTGCAGGCCGTCACGGCGGCCAGGTTCGGGCCCTTGAGTCCATGGTAGATGGACAGGTGACCCGCGATCATATTGATGATCGAGCCCGGCACGAAGAACGGCGAGATCCGGCGAGGACCCCGATTGGTCAGCTCGGCGTGGGTATCCTCGATCATCGGCAACCCGCCGATGCCCGAACCGACCAGCACACCGATGCGCTCGGCATTGTCCTCGGTCACTTCGTAGCCGCTGTCCTTCAGCGCCTGCGAACCCGCCGCGATGCCATAGTGGATGAACGTATCCATGTGGCGGGCTTCCTTGGCAGGGATGTAGTCCTCTGCCTTGAAACCCTTCACCTCGCCGGCGAAATGCACGGCAAGCGCGGAATGATCGAATTTGGTGATGGTGGCGATGCCAGACTGACCTGCAACCAGGTTGGCCCAGCCTTCGGCAACCGTGTTTCCGACCGGAGACACAAGGCCAAGCCCAGTGACGACGACGCGACGACGGCTCACTATGATTTCCTACGGGTACGTGAAGCAGAACCGGAACGATTGCCGGGGCTGGCCATGGGCCGGCGCCGGGCCACGCCGATCGCGGCGCGGACTATCCGATTGTGCTTCTTCGAACAGACGAAAGCCACAGAAAACAGCGCGGACGACCCAACGGCCCGTCCGCCTGCCTTCTGTGGCTCGGAATCCAGATACGACAGGCTTAGGCCTTGACGTGTGCGGTGGCGTAATCGATAGCCTGTTGCACGGTCGTGATCTTTTCGGCTTCCTCATCGGGAATTTCCATGCCGAATTCATCTTCCAACGCCATCACCAGCTCAACCGTGTCGAGCGAATCCGCACCAAGGTCGTTCACGAACGAGGATTCGTTCTTGATGTCTGCCTCGGCCACGCCGAGTTGCTCTGCCACGATTTTCTTGACGCGTTGTTCGATATTGTCCATGTAACCCTCCAGGGAAGTTCGACAAAAAGTGGGCGCATTTTAGCAGGTTTGGGCCATAAAAATCCCACCCGCCTTCTATTGCAAGAACGGCGCCCGTTTAGTTCAAAAAACAACCACTTCACGCGGCTTCTGCCGGCTTCTCCCTCGAAACCGGCCGCCGCGAAAGGTGATCAATTCATGTACATGCCACCATTTACATGGAGCGTCGTACCGGTGATGTAGGCCGCCTGGGGACCGGCCAGAAAAGCCACCGCGTGTGCGATGTCCTCCGGCTGGCCCAGCCGACCCAGCGGAATCTGGGTCTTCAGTGCTGCGTGCTGCTCATCCGACAGGACCTTGGTCATGTCGGTGTCGATGAAACCGGGCGCCACGCAATTCACGGTCACGTTGCGGCTGCCGATCTCGCGGGCCAGCGCCCGGCTCATGCCTTCCACGCCGGCCTTGGCGGCGGCGTAGTTCATCTGGCCGGGATTGCCGGTGGAGCCGACCACCGACGTGATATTGATGATACGGCCACCGCGCGCTTTCATCATCGGGCGCAGCACCGCGCGCGACAGGCGGAACACCGCGGTCATATTGGTCTCGACCACCGCGCCCCAGTCCTCGTCCTTCATGCGCATGGCAAGCTGGTCCTGCGTGATGCCGGCGTTGTTGACCAGGATGCCGAGGCCGCCATGGGCCTTGACCAGCTCGTCGATGAGCGCCTCGGATGCCGCGGCATCGTTGACGTTGAGCACGGCGCCGCGGCCCTTGCCGCCGGCCGCCGCCAGGTATTCGCTGATGGCAGCCGCACCCGCTTCGCTGGTGGCGGTGCCGACTACCGTGGCGCCCTGCGCGGCCAGCTCGAGGGCGATGGCCCGGCCGATGCCGCGCGATGCGCCGGTTACCAGTGCGACCTGGTTTTCCAGAAATTTCGTCATTGCGTGGGTCCTAGTCTTACTTCAGCAGCGCCAGCGTGTCCTGCAGCGAGGCCGGATCGAAGATCGCGGCGCCGGTCAGGTTGCCGTCGATGCGCTTGGTCATGCCCGCCAGCACCTTGCCGGGGCCGCATTCGATCACATGGGTGACGCCCTCGGCAGCCATCTTCTGCACGCACTCCACCCAGCGCACGGGCGCCGCCGCCTGGCGTACCAGCGCATCCTTGATCGACTGCGGATCGCTGACGATGGCCACGTCCACATTGTTGACCAGCGGAATGGCCGGCGCGGCGAAGGTCATGCCCGCCATGCGCTCGCGCAGGCGGTCCGACGCCGGCTTGAGCAGCGAGGAATGGAACGGGGCCGACACCGGCAGCGGCAGCGCGCGCTTGGCGCCGCGCGCCTTGGCCATTTCGCAGGCCTTCTCGACCGCCGCCTTGTGGCCGGCGATCACCACCTGCGACGGCGCATTGAAGTTCACGGCTTCCACCACGCCGGCGCCCGCGGCCACAGCCTCGGCGCACGCGGCGCGCACATCGTCGTCGGACAGCCCGAGGATCGCCGCCATGCCGCCCTCGCCCACCGGAACGGCTTCCTGCATGGCTTGCGCACGGAAGCGCACCAGCGGCACCGCTTCGGCGAACGGAATCACCCCGGCCGCCACCAGGGCGGAATACTCGCCGAGGCTGTGGCCCGCGACCATGGCAGGCGCCGCGCCGCCGGCATCGATCCAGGCGCGGTAGACCGCTACCGCGGCGGTCAGCATCACCGGCTGGGTATTGGTGGTGAGGTTCAGTTCCTCGGCCGGGCCTTCGGCGATCAGGCGGCCCAGGTCTTGCCCGAGCGCGGCGGAAGCTTCGTCCAGCGTGGCACGGACCACGGCGTTGTCGGCGAAGGCGTTGAGCATGCCGACGGCCTGCGAGCCCTGGCCCGGGAATACAAAGGAAAATTTCATCGCAATCGAATCTAGAAGATGAATACGCAAAACCGACGCGGCGTGCGGGACGGCATGCCGCCCCGCACGCCCGGATGTCACATGCGCGCCAGCACCGCACCCCAGGTGAAGCCACCGCCCACGCCTTCCATCAGCACGTGGTGACCGGCGCGGATACGGCCGTCGCGCACCGCGACGTCCAGGGCCAGCGGGATCGAGGCAGCCGACGTGTTGCCGTGCTCGTGTACGGTCGCCACCATGCGCTCGGCAGTCAGGCCGAGTTTCTTCGCCGTGCTCWGCATGATGCGGATATTGGCCTGGTGCGGCACCAGCCAGTCGACCTTCTCGGCCGGGAACTGCGCGCCGGCAAGTGCCTCGCGCGCAACCCTGTCCAGCACGGTCACCGCCAGCTTGAAAACGGCCTGGCCGTCCATGTGCAGGAACGCGTTGCCGGTGATATTGCCGCCGGCGACATTGCCCGGCACGCACAGGATCTCGACGTGGCTGCCGTCCGAGTGCATCGCCGAAGACAGGATGCCGGGTTCCTCGGACGCCGACAGCACCACCGCGCCGGCGCCGTCGCCGAACAGCACGCAGGTAGTGCGGTCATTGAAATCGAGGATACGCGAGAACACTTCCGAGCCAATCACCAGCACATTGCGATGCGAGCCGCTACGGATGAACTTCTCGGCCGTGGCCAGCGCGTAGACGAAACCGGAACACACGGCCTGC
This sequence comes from Cupriavidus sp. 05N40, assembly GCF_056397305.1. NCBI lineage: Bacteria > Pseudomonadati > Pseudomonadota > Betaproteobacteria > Burkholderiales > Burkholderiaceae > Cupriavidus > Cupriavidus sp. 05N40. The sequence continues at coordinate 47,386 of NZ_JBFTND010000033.1, read as the reverse complement.
ATGTCGAATGCGGCACAGTGATTGGTAATGCCGAGTTTCTGCTGCACCAGGCAGGCGGCGCTCGGAAAGACGAAATCGGGAGTCGACGTGGCGACGATGATCAGGTCGATGCTCTGGCGGTCGATGCCGGCCGCTTCCAGCGCGCGCTCCGCGGCCTTCACCGCCAGGTCGCTGCAGGTGACATCCGGCTCGGCCCAGTGGCGCGCCGAGATGCCGCTGCGCGAGAAGATCCACTCGTCGCTGGTCTCGATGCCCTTCTCAGCCAGTTGCGCCGCAAGCTCCTGATTGGTGACACGCCGGGGAGGCAGATAGCTCCCGGTCCCGATGATTTTTGCGTAGCTGGTCATGTAATGTCGGATCGATCGTGTGGCCACGGGTCGTCGCCCGCGGCATCTGCATCAGAACCTCAGGCGGCGTGCGGGCTTGGACTGGGATCCTGGGCGCCTGACTGCGGGCCGGAAGCCGGGGTGCCGGTACCTGACTTGTTGGCGAAAGCCTGAATGGTGCGAGCGATCACACCATTACTGGCCGCATCATACCCGCGTTTGATAGCCCACTCAAAAGCGTGCGCGTCGGCCGAACCGTGACTCTTGATCACGAGCCCGCGCAGGCCCAGCAGCGATGCGCCGTTGTAGCGCGCGGGGTCGAGGCGACGGGACAGGCGCTTGAGCACAGGCATGGCCAGCCCCGCCAGGAGCTTGGTGAACCACGAGCGCGTAAACTCTTCCTTGATCATGTTGCCGATCATCTTGGCCAGGCCTTCGCTGCTCTTGAGCGCGACGTTGCCGACGAAACCGTCGCAAACGACGATGTCGGTGGTGCCCTTGAAGATATCGTTGCCTTCCACGTTGCCGTAGAAGTTGAGCTCGGATGCGCGCAGGAGCTCGCCGGCCCGCTTGACCACGTCGTTGCCCTTGATCACTTCCTCGCCGATATTCAGCAGGCCGACGCTGGGGCGGTCCTTGTGGTCCACCACGGCGACCATGGCTTCGGCCATGCGCGCGAATTGCAGCAGATGTTCGGGCTCGCAATCAGCATTGGCGCCGAGGTCGAGCACGGTGGTGCCCCAGCCCTGTTCGTTGGGGATGGAAGTGGCGATCGCCGGGCGCTCGATCCCGTCGAGCGTCTTGAGCACGTAGCGCGACACTGCCATCAGCGCGCCGGTGTTGCCCGCCGAGATACAGGCATCGGCCAGCCCCTCTTTCACCTGGGTCACCGCCACGCGCATCGAAGAATCCTTCTTCCTGCGCAGCGCCACCTCGACCGGATCGTCCATGGTAATGACTTCGGTCGCGGCCACGACGCGCACGCGCGGATGATCGAGCGCGTGCAGCTTCCTCAGCTGCGCCTCGATGCTGTCGCGCAAGCCGACCAGCACCACTTCGGCGTCGTTATGGCTGGAGAGAAAACTGATCGCCGCAGGGATTGTCACGGAGACACCGTGATCGCCACCCATGCAGTCGATAGCTAGTTTGATCGTCATTGTTTCCTGGTGCAGAAGCGCATGTCGGCATGACTTATGGCCGGAAGCCTGCACTACGGTTGCGCGGCGAGCGCGCAACAAAAAAGCGGCAACGATTTTGCCGCTTTCTTGTTTTTGACCTACCAACGTGCGCGTACGAGACGCAAAGTCACGCCGAACGATCTGTCAGTCGTTCTTGGTCTTGATGACCTTGCGGCCACGATAGTAGCCGTTCGGGCTCACGTGGTGACGCAGGTGGGTCTCGCCCGTGGTCGGTTCGACTGCCAGCGGCGCTGCCGACAGGTGATCGTGCGAACGGTGCATGCCGCGCTTGGACGGCGACTTCTTGTTCTGTTGAACTGCCATGATGACTCCTTCGAGAATTTTTCAATGGTAACACACGCATCCCGCACGAGGCGTAGCCGGGCCCGGCCGGATGCTGATCCTGGTGCCTTGCGGACGTTGCCTGAAACCGGTGAACCGGCCTCAGTGCTTCGTCTTCAGGCCGGCCAGCGCCGCAAAGGGCGAAGGCCGTTTTTCTTCTTCCGGCGGTTCCTCTGCTTCGGGTTCCACCAGCCCGTCGGCCCCGGTCACGAGGCTTTCGTGCACCTCCGGGCAAACGTCATGCTTGGGCGCCACCGGCAAGGCCAGCAGCACTTCATCTTCAATCAGCGACAGCAGGTCGAAGCGCTTGGAGCCGACGATCACGTCGACCTCATCGTCGTCCATGGCCGCCGCATCGGCCTCTTCCTCGCTGGCCATCACCTCGAAGCACATGTCCGTGGCAATGGTCTCGGCAAAAACGCGCAGGCAGCGCTGGCAGTCCAGCCACACTCGCCCGTTCACGGTCAGATCGACGAACTGGCGCTGCGTCGCCGGCGCGCCGGGTTCGCCCTCTTCTTCCTCGACAAAGCCGGAAAGCACATAGGCGAACACTTCGTCGGGCGCCGATGCTGGCGCTTGCGCGGCGGTCTCGGCTATGATGCGCGGCAAATCGCGCACCGGAACTTCGCCGGCAGCATGGCCACCGGCGCGGCAAAATGCGAAGAGATCGAGCGCGCGCAGATCAATCGGCTGAATCGGCTGGGTCATGTCTTCTCGTGCCGTCTGTCGTGCCTTGCCGGAAGCACCCCGCTGGCCGGTTTCATCGCCAGGGCGACCCGAAACGTGGCCCGGGAGCCGCAAACGCCGGTATACACACAGCAATGCGCCGGACTTGCTTGGCTAAACAGACGATTATACGTCTATTTTTCTACTGCGGTCAAAATTTTGGATGACGACCATAGGTCGCTTTCCCTTTCCACTCAATTACTTATGTCGCAATCATCCCGTCCCGTGCTGATCCTCGGCTCCAGCTCGCCCTACCGCCGCGAATTGCTGGAGCGCCTGCGCATCCCGTTCGAGGTGGCAGTGCCGGATATCGACGAAACCCCGCTGGCGGGCGAAAGCCCGGAAGCCACCGCGCTGCGGCTGTCCCGCGCCAAGGCGCAGGCGATTGCAGACCGCCACCCGGGCACCCTGGTGATCGGCTCGGACCAGGTCGCCACGCTGGACGGCAGGCAGATCGGCAAGCCGGGCACCCATGAAAAGGCCCTCGCGCAACTGCAATGGATGCGTGGGCGTACCGTCACTTTCCACTCTGCCCTGTGCCTGTTCGACGGCCGCACCGGCGCGGCGCAACTGGCCGATGTACAGACACGCGCGACCTTCCGCGAACTGTCCGATCAGGAGCTGGAAGCCTACCTGCGCATCGAACGCCCCTACGACGTGGCGGGCAGCGCCAAATCGGAAGGCCTCGGCATCGCCCTGCTGTCGCACATGGAGTCCGACGACCCCACCGCCCTGGTGGGCCTGCCGCTGATCGCGCTGACCACCATGCTGCGCCACGCCGGCTACCCGCTCTTCCAGGCCTGAGCGCGCCGGCAAGGACAGCACCGATAACACTGACAGGAAACAAGCATGAGCGGCATCCTTTACCTGATCCCCAACACCCTGGGCAAGCGCGACGAGACCGACCCGCTGCCGGACGTCATCCCGGCTGGCGTGCAGCAGATCGCCGCCGGGCTGGATTACCTGGTGGCGGAGAATGCCAAGACCGCACGGGCCTTCCTGAAGAAGCTCGGCGAGACCTGCCCACTGGCCAGGCCGGTCCAGCAGATCGAAATCCGCGAACTCAACGTCAACACGCGCGACGATGCCCTCGCCGCCCTGCTCGCCCCGATCCGCGAAGGCCGCGACGGCGGCCTGCTGTCCGAAGCCGGCGTGCCGGCCGTGGCCGACCCCGGCGCCAACCTGGTGCGCCTGGCACATGCCAGGGGCGTGCGGGTGCGCCCGCTGGTCGGGCCCAGCTCCATCCTGCTGGCGGTCATGGGGTCCGGCCTGAATGGCCAGAGCTTTGCCTTCAACGGCTATCTGCCGGTCGATGCGGGCGAGCGCGCCCAGCGCCTGCGAGAGCTGGAGCAATTGTCGCGCAAGGCGCACCAGACCCAGGTCTGGATCGAGACGCCCTATCGCAATGGCCAACTGCTCGATGCCCTGCGCCAGCACTGCGCAGGCAATACCATGCTGTCCATCGCGGTGGACCTGACCTTGCCGAGCGAGACCATCGTGACGCTGCCCGTTTCCGAGTGGCGTCCCGAGCGGCTTGCGCTGCATAAACGCCCGGCCATCTTTTCACTGCTGGCCACCTGAACCGGCTCCCGCATAGCCCGGGAGCGAAAACGAAAAAACGGGGCGCTTGCGCCCCGTTCTGCATTTCCGCGCGTCAGCGCCCGGCTCAGTGGATTGCCTGCAGCCGCGTACCGAACAACATGGTCTTCATCGCCGCTGTACCCATCGCCGCGCCGAAGCGCTTGGCAACCCGCTCCGCGATGTTTTCCTTCACCGTGTAGTCGACGATGTCCTCGGCCTTGAACAGGTCGCGCGCGACATAGTCCGCATTGCCCAGCCCGTCGGCCAGGCCCAGCTCCACGCTGCGCTGGCCGGACCAGAACAGGCCGGAGAACAGGTCCGGATCGTCCTTGAGGCGGTCGCCACGGCCTTCCTTGACCACGTCGATGAACTGCTGGTGGATCTGCTTGAGCATGGTTTCCGCGTACTGCTTCTGCCGCGGTACCTGCGGCGAGAACGGATCGAGCATGCCCTTGTTGGCGCCCGAGGTATAGAGCCGGCGCTCCACGCCGAGCTTGTCCATCAGCCCGGTGAAGCCGAAACCATCCATCAGCACGCCGATGGAGCCGACGATGCTGGCCTTGTCGACGTAGATCTTGTCGGCGGCCGCCGCCACATAGTACCCACCCGAGGCGCAGATCTCCTCCACCACCACGTAGAACGGCTTGTTCGGGTACAGCGTGCGCAGGCGGTGGATCTCATCGTTGATCATGCCGGCCTGGACGGGCGAACCGCCGGGCGAATTGATCTTGAGGATGATGCCGGCGGCGCTGGAATCGGCGAACGCGGCCTGCAGTGCCGCGTTGATCGATTCGGCGCTGGCCGGCGTACCGGCCGCAATCTCGCCGTCGAGCGACACCATTGCCGTGTGCCGGCCGGACGTCGTGATGCCGCCGTCGCCCTTGAAATCGAAGATGGCGAAGAAGATCAAGGCAAGCAGGGCCAGCCCGGCGAAACGGAAGAAGATGCGCCAGCGGCGCGCGGCGCGCTGCTCGCGCAGGGTCGCCATCAGCACTTTTTCCAGCACATCGCGCTCCCAGCCAGCTCCGGTTGGCACCGGCCCGGCACCGCTGCCGGCCAGGCGCGCCTTGCGCTCGCTGGCTTCGCGCTGCGCGGCGGCGTCGCCCGCCCGCAGGTCCTGCTCCAGCGGAAAATCGGCGGCGGCGGCGGTTTCCAACCGGTCGTCCGATGCGGCGGACACCCCGGTGCTGGCAGGAGTGGCCGGATCCTTCGGCTTGCCAGTTTCGTCCTGGGGCGGTTTTTGCTCTTCAGTCATGCAGTTGGCTCTTGGTTCGCTCTTGGTTATCGACGGGCGCGCTCGACGGGAATGCGGGGCCGGGGCTAGGCCGGCTGGGCCGCGGGCGCCTCGTACGGGCTTTCCGGCATCCAGTACACGCTGCCGCCGCGCTCTTCCACGCGCAGCCTGGACAGCGAAGCGCCCCGACACGGACCGCCCACGCACAACCCGCTATCTGGCGCATAAATCGCGCCATGTGTCGCGCACATCAAGTATAGGCCCGAGGACTCGAAAAACTGGCCTTCTTGCCAGTCGAGCTCCATCGGCACATGGGCGCACTGGTTCAGGTAGCCGTGCACCGCCCCCTCGAAGCGCACCACGAACGCACCCACCTGACGCCCGCCGATCTCGACCACGAAACGCACACCAGCGCCGCCCTCCGCCAGGTCATCGGCGGCGCACAGGCGCCGGCCGTCCGGCGGGCCGGAGACCGCACTCTCGCTCGTCTCAGGCATGCGTCAGCAACCAGTCTTTCAGGTCGGCGATCGACGCCGCGCAGTGCACCGGCGCCATCGCGCGCAAGGCATCGGCGGGATGGGCGCCGTAGCCCACGCCAATGCCGGCGGCGCCCGCGTTGGCAGCCATCTGCAGGTCATGGGTGGTATCGCCGATCATCACCGTACGCTCCATTTCCTGGCCCAGCTCCCGCGTCAGTTCATGCAGCATGGCCGGGTGCGGCTTGGAGAAGGTTTCGTCGGCGCAGCGGGTGCCGTCGAACAGGGGTCCGAGCCCCGTCGCTTCCAGCGCCCGCTGCAGCCCTGCGCGCGTCTTCCCGGTCGCCACGCCGAGGAAGTAATGCTGGGCATGCAGTGCCTCCAGCATCTCACGCGCGCCGTCGAACAGCACCAGTTCCGCGTCGCGGGTGAGGAAATGGAAGCGGTAGCGCTCTGCCAGCTTGGGATAGTCGGCCGGGTCCAGCGTTGGCACGGCATAGGACAGCGCATCCTTGAGGCCTAGCCCGATCACGTGGCTGGCCGCACTGTCATCCGGCACCGGCAGGCCGAGATCGCGGCTCGCCAGTTGTATGCACTTGGCAATGGTCGGGGTGGAATCCATCAAGGTGCCATCCCAGTCGAACACGATCAGGTCGAAACGTTGCCTGGCCATTGATATCCTTGTCGGCGCCTCAGTCGTGGGCGCGCTGGTTACGGGCTTGCTGCAGGAAGGCTTCGCATTCCGGCGGCATGGGAGCAGCGACCGTGACGCTTTCGCCACTGGCCGGATGCGTGAAGGTCAGGCTGTGCGCATGCAAGAACATGCGCTTGAGGCCAGGGTTGGCGCCGCTGCGGGCCAGCGCCTTGTTCAGGCCGTAGTCGCCATATTTCTCGTCGCCGAGGATCGGGAAGCCCGAATGCGCCAGGTGGACGCGGATCTGGTGGGTGCGGCCGGTCTTCAGTTCGGCCTCGAGCAAGGTAAATCCATGCAGCACTTCCAGCCGGTTGAAGACGGTGTGCGAGGGCAAGCCGTCTTCCTGGACCCGCACCCGGCGCTCGCCGTCCGCCGTGGTGTACTTATATAGAGGCAGCTTGACGTGCTGGCGGGCATTCTCGAACTGGCCGGCCACGCAGGCAAAGTATCGCTTGTCCAGTGCGTTGCCGCGGATCTGCTCATGCAGGTTGACCAAGGCAGTGCGCTTCTTCGCCAGCATCAGCAGCCCCGAGGTTTCGCGGTCCAGCCGGTGCACCAGCTCGAGGAACCTGGCCTGCGGCCGCGCGCGGCGCAACTGCTCGATGACGCCGAAGGCCACGCCCGAGCCGCCATGCACGGCCACGCCGGCAGGCTTGTCGATCACCAGCAGGTGATCGTCTTCGAACACCACGGGAAAACTCGCCGCCGGCACGAAACGGGCGTTATCGGACGCTTTCTCCGCCACGCGCATGGGCGGAATGCGTACCACGTCGCCCACCTTCAGGCGGTAGGTGGCGTCGATCCTGCCCTTGTTGACGCGCACTTCCCCCGACCGCAGGATGCGGTACACATGGCTCTTGGGCACCCCTTTCGACAGCTTCAGCAGGAAGTTGTCGATGCGCTGCCCTTCGGCCTCTTCGCCAATTGTTACGTACGCCACCTGGGGCGTGGCCGCGGCGGGCCGCACCTCTTTTTCAATTTGATGGCGTAACTCATTCATTTTCAATATAATTTCCTCGCTGTCCCGGCCAAAGACCGGCAGCGCAAGTCAGGTGTAGGCGATTCGTCGTATTTTACACTTTGGGTTGCCGCCAGCCCTGCCAGCCTCCCGCTTCTTTGCGTACCCCGCGAGCCCGCGGCTGGTGAATGGCAGCAAAAACGCAGCACGCACGGTATCGCCCGCGCAGGAAGTCGCCCAAAGGCAACTTCGGCGCTGACGGCGGTCACGTGGGAAGAGTGTTCAGGTAGAACAGAATTTGATCGCGGATGCCCTGTTGGCATCCGCTCTGGTGAGAGAAGTCCCGCCCGCACCGGGAAACGGTGCCGCCGGCATGCTTCAGACGCCACCTGACTGGTTTATACCGGCGCCCGGTCGCAGAACTCCAAGAAGTAGTAGGTGCGCCCGCCAGGAGATGTCAGGTAGCGAAGCAGCATTGCCGTGACGACAAACTTGCTCTTTGACGCGTCTAGGCCTTCCGCGGCCGGCCGCGATGCGACCGGCGCCTTTTGCGCCCGCATCGCCGCCAATGCCAGTCGGAAACCCGCCGGAAACGCTGCGCAGAGCAGCACACCGGCGTTCTCTCTGACCATGCGGACGGCGCTTCGACGTCGTTACCTCTCTTTCACCCGCGCCCAGCCGGGCCGCGCCTGCCGGCGCGCCGGCGCTTTCGGCAATTCTCGCGCCCTCACTCGCTCCCTCGCGTGCTCCACGGAACGCCGCGGGCACCGCATGCCGGTGCAATCCACGGCATTGGAGTGAGGTAATGCGATGAAACGCATGTTGTTCAACGCGACGCAGCAGGAAGAATTGCGCGTCGCCATTGTCGACGGTCAGAAACTGATCGACATCGACATCGAAGCTGCCGGTCGCGAACAGCGCAAGGGCAATATCTACAAGGGCGTCATCACCCGCATCGAGCCGTCGCTGGAGGCCTGCTTCGTCAACTACGGCGAAGAGCGCCACGGCTTCCTGCCGTTCAAGGAAGTGGCGCGCGCCTTCTTCAAGGAAGGCGTGGACGTGCGCAACGCGCGCATCCAGGACGCGCTGCACGAAGGCCAGGAACTGATCGTCCAGGTCGAAAAGGAAGAGCGCGGCAACAAGGGCGCCGCGCTGACCACCTTTATCTCGCTGGCCGGCCGCTACCTGGTGCTGATGCCCAACAACCCGCGCGGCGGCGGCGTGTCGCGCCGCATCGAGGGCGAGGACCGCCAGGAACTGCGCGAAACCATGGGCCAGCTGACCGTGCCCGATGGCATGAGCATCATCGCCCGCACCGCCGGCATYGGCCGCTCGGCGGAAGAACTGCAGTGGGACCTGAACTACCTGCTGCAACTGTGGAAGGCCATCGACGGCGCCGCCGGCGACAACAAGGCCCCGCTGCTGATCTATCTCGAATCCAGCCTGGTGATCCGCGCCATCCGCGATTACTTCCAGCCGGACATCGGCGAGATCCTGATCGACACCGACGAAATCTACGAGCAGGCGCGCGCCTTCATGAGCGTGGTCATGCCCGACAACATGAACCGCGTGAAGAAGTACCGGGACGACGTCCCCCTCTTCTCGCGTTTCCAGATCGAACACCAGATCGAATCGGCCTACTCGCGCATGGTGATGTTGCCCTCGGGCGGCGCCATCGTGATCGACCACACCGAGGCCCTGGTCTCGGTGGACGTGAACTCGGCCCGCGCCACCAAGGGCGCCGACATCGAGGAAACGGCGCTGCGCACCAACCTCGAAGCCGCCGACGAGATCGCCCGCCAGCTGCGCCTGCGCGACCTGGGCGGCCTGATCGTGATCGACTTCATCGACATGGAAGCCAGCAAGGCCCAGAAGGACGTGGAAACGCGCCTGAAGGACGCCCTGCGCCATGACCGCGCCCGCGTGCAGATGGGCAAGATCAGCCGCTTCGGCCTGATGGAGCTGTCGCGCCAGCGCCTGCGCCCGTCGCTGTCGGAAGGCTCGCACATCACCTGCCCGCGCTGCAACGGCACCGGCCATATCCGCGATACCGAATCCTCCGCCCTGCAGGTCCTGCGCATCATCCAGGAAGAAGGGATGAAGGAAAACACGGCCGCCATCCACTGCCAGGTGCCGGTGGAAGTGGCCGCGTTCCTGCTCAACGAGAAGCGCCAGGACATCAACCTGATCGAGATGCGCTTCAAGGTCAACGTCCTGCTGATCCCGAACAAGCACCTCGAGACCCCGCACTACAAGCTCGAGCGCCTGCGCCACGACGATCCGCGCCTGGAAGACAGCACCGCCAGCTACAAGATGGCCGAGGCTGCCGCCAAGGAACTGGAAGCCGACACCAGCTACAGCAGCCGCAAGAAGGAAGACGCCAAGCCGCGCCAGGAAGCCGCCGTCAAGGGCATCACGCCGGAACAGCCGGCGCCCGTGTCGGTGCCGCGCGCCGAACGCACCCCGCGCCCCGAAGCGCCGGTTGCCCGCCCGGTGCCGGCCACCCAGCCGGTCGCCAGCGGTGGCTTCATCGGCTGGCTCAAGAGCCTGTTCGGCGCCAAGCCGGCGGCACCTGCCATCGAGCCGGCCAAGCCGGCTGAGGCGGAACAGCGCAACGGCGAAAACCGCCGGGAACGCGGCCAGCGCGGCGAACGCGGCGAAGGCCGTGGCCAGCGTACCGAGCGTGGCGAACGCGGTGAACGTGGCGACCGCCAGGGCCGCGGCCAGCGCGGCGAGCGCGCGCCGCAGGAGCGTGGCGAACGTGCTGAACGTGCCGAGCGCGGTGAACGCGTCGAGGCCCGTGGCGAACGTGGCGAGCGCACCGAGCGTGGCGAACGCACGGAACGCGGCGAGCGCGGTGAGCGCAATGGCCGCGCCCCGCGCCAGGCCGCGCTGGAAGCCCAGCCGGCCCGCCAGCCGGAAGGTGCGGCAGCCGAGCGCACCGAGGGCCGCGGGGAAGGCCGCCGCGACCGCAACCAGGAGCGCCGCGAGCGCCAGCGCGAACGCCAGCGCGGCGACGCGCCGCGTGAAGACGAAGCCGGCGAAGGCCTGGCTGCTGAAGCCGCTGGCGTCGCCATCGTGGCCGCAAGCGCGGTTTCCGTGGCTGCACCTGCCGCAGCCGCGCCGGTAGCCCAGCGCGACGAAGCTGACAACGCACGCACGGATCTGCCGGAAGCGCCGGAAGGTGCCGAGAACGGCGAAGGCGAAGAACGCCGTCGCCGCAACCGCCGCGGCCGCAACCGCTATCGCCGCGAACGCGACGATGGCGTGCAGGCCGGCGAAGGCACCGAAGGCGCCGAGGGCGCGGACGGCGAGCAGGCAGTGGAAGCGCGTGAAGTGGCAGCCGATGCCGCCGCGCCCGTTGCCGCAGTCCAGACCGTCGAGGCTGTCGAGACCGTCGAAGCCGTGGTGACCGAGTCGGTCGCCGCCGTGATCGCCGAGCCCGCGGCCAGCGTCCCGGCCTATCAGCCGGCCGAAGCCGCCGTGGCAGCGCCCGCGCCGACGGTACTGCCAGCCGAAACGCTGGCCGCACCGGCAGCCGAGCCCGTCGAGGCAGTCCCGGCAGCGCAAGCCCCGGTGGCAGAGGCCCCGGTAGCACAAGCCCCGGTGACGCAAGCCGTCATCGCCAGCCCCGCCGCCTATGCGCCGGCGCCCGCCCCCGTCGTGGAAGCCGCTGTGCAGGCTCCCGCGCCGGTGGAAGCGCCCGTGGCAGCACCTGCGACCGTGACCCCGGCGGCTCCTGCGCCGGTGGGAAAGGGACGGCGATGCCGTCCCTTTTTTCATATCTGCACGCCGCGTTCGCACCCGTGCGGCCTGGCAGCGACGGTACAGGCACAGGCTCGGCTAGAATGACAGCATGATGGCGCCCCGATAAGGTGCCCGAGGACAGCCCCCGGAACGGGCCCTGCCTGCCCGTCACAGATTCGCCCCCCAACCCCAGGCCATGACCGAATCCGTCATTCCCATCTTCGACCTGCGCGACCACCGCTACCGCTCGATGACGCCCGTCATCCCGGACTTGCTCGCCCCGCCGTCGGGACTGGTTGCCGACAGGCGCGGCAGGCCGCTGCATGACCTGCGCATCTCGGTCACGGACCGCTGCAACTTCCGCTGCGTGTATTGCATGCCCAAGGAGGTGTTCGACAAGGACTACACCTTCCTGCCCCATTCCGAATTGCTCAGCTTCGAGGAAATCGAGCGCGCCGCCCGCCTCTTCGTCGCGCACGGCGTGGAGAAGATCCGCCTGACCGGCGGCGAGCCGCTGCTGCGCAAGAACATCGAGAAGCTGGTGGAAATGCTGGCCCGCATCGAGACGCCCGCGGGCAAGCCGCTCGACCTGACGCTCACCACCAATGCTTCGCTGCTGGCGCGCAAGGCGCGCTCCCTGCGCGATGCGGGCCTGACGCGCGTGAGCGTGAGCCTGGATGCCATCGACGACGACACCTTCCGCCGCATGAACGATGTCGATTTCGCGGTGGCCGACGTGCTGGACGGCATCGAGACCGCCCAGGCGGTGGGCCTGGCGCCGATCAAGGTCAATATGGTGGTCAAGCGCGGCACCAACGATGCCGAGATCGTGCCGATGGCGACGCATTTTCGCGGCAGCGGCATCATCGTGCGCTTCATCGAGTTCATGGACGTGGGCGCCAGCAACCACTGGCAAATGGACGAGGTGCTGCCCTCCGCCGATGTGGTGCAAYGCATCCACGAAGTGTTTGCGCTCGAAGCCATCGCCGCCAACTACAGCGGCGAGACCGCCGAACGCTGGCGCTACCGCGACGGTGCCGGCGAGATCGGCGTGATCTCCAGCGTGACCCACGCCTTCTGCGGCGACTGCAGCCGCATCCGCCTCTCGACCGAAGGCCGCCTCTACCTCTGCCTGTTCGCCACCGAGGGCTACGACCTGCGCGCGCTGCTGCGCGGCCCGCACAGCGACCTGGAAATCGCCAACGCCATCGCGCAGGTCTGGCAGGCCCGCACCGATCGTTACTCCGAACAGCGCAGTGATCCGGCGGTGCGGCAGGCGCGCGCCGAAAGCAAGATAGAGATGTCCTACATCGGCGGCTGAGGGCGCACCTTCGCACTGCGTTCCGCAACCTTTCCGCACCTTTCCGCACCTTCCCGGACCTTCCGTCAACGTGCCGCCCGCGCCGCAACCCAACTTCCACCCGATGATTTCACGCGACGACATTACCGGCCTGATCCTCGCCGGCGGCAGGGGCAGCCGCATGGGCGGGACCGACAAGGGCCTGCAGCCATTCCGGGGCGCCCCCATGGCCATGCATACGCTGATGCGCCTGGCGCCCCAGACCGGCGGCTTGCTGATCAATGCCAACCGCAACCTGGCGGCCTATGAGTCGTTCGGGGTACCCGTGGCGACCGACTCGGTGCCCGATTTCGCCGGGCCGCTGGCCGGCATGCTCGCCGGGCTCGAACAGTGCCAGACCGCCTGGCTGCTCACCGCGCCCTGCGACTCGCCGTTCCTGCCGCCCGACCTGGCCTCGCGCCTGGCGGCCGCGATCGAGGCGGAAGGCGCCGAGATGGCCATCCCCGTCACCGTCGATGCCCAGGGCCGACGGCAAACCCAGCCCGTGTTCTGCCTGATGCCGGTGACGGCACGCGACAGCCTGGTGGCATTCCTCGATGCCGGCGGCCGCAAGATCGAGACCTGGGCCGCGTCCCACCGCCTTGCCGAAGTGCCGTTCGACGACGCCGGCGCCTTTGCCAATATCAATACGCTGGACGAGTTGCGCTCGCTGGAAGCGCGCTGACAAACCAGGCCACTGCCTCTCCGGGACCGCTCCATGCCTTCTCTGCAATCCGTCATTTCCTGCCTGTCCGACTACGATCCCGGCGCCTTGCCGGTGGCGCAGGCCAGCCAGATCATCCGCGAAGTGATCGAACCGGTCCGCGGCACCGAACAGCTCGCCATCCGCACCGCGCTGGGCCGCGTGCTGGCCGAGGACGTCATCTCCACGCTGGACGTGCCGGCGCACGACAACGCCGCCATGGACGGCTACGCCTTCGCCGGCGACGAACTGGCCGGCGGCGGCGAAGTCACCCTGGTGGTCGCCGGCAGCGCCTTCGCCGGCGGTGCGGGTAGCCAGCGCGCAGGGCGTGGCCAGGCGGTGCGCATCATGACGGGCGCGATCATGCCGGCCGGCTGCGACACCGTGATCCCACAGGAGTTCGTGGAGGTACACGGAGAGCAGATCCGCTTCGACGCCGCTTCGGTGCGCGCCGGGGACAACCGCCGCCTGCGCGGCGAGGATCTCGCGCTAGGCCAGGCGGCGCTCGCCGCGGGCCGCATCCTGCGCCCGGCCGACCTGGGCCTGCTCGCATCGCTCGGCGTGGCCGAGATCAAGGTCCGGCGCCGCCTGCGCGTCGCCTTCTTCTCCACCGGCGACGAACTGCGCTCGATCGGCGAGCCGCTCGATCCGGGCTGCGTCTACGACTCCAACCGCTATACGCTGCACGGCATGCTGCGCCGGCTGGACGTGGACCTGGTCGACATGGRCGTGGTGCGCGACGACCCCGAGGCGCTCGAAGCCGCGTTCCGCAGCGCCTGCGAGAATGCCGATGCCGTCATCACCTCGGGCGGCGTGTCGGTCGGGGAAGCCGACTACACCAAGCAGATCATGGCGCAGCTGGGTGACGTCACGTTCTGGAAGATCGCCATGCGCCCGGGGCGGCCCATGGCCTTCGGCCGCATCGTCTCCCATGGCCGCGAAGCGCTGCTGTTCGGGCTGCCGGGCAACCCGGTGGCGGTGATGGTGACCTTCTATCACTTCGTGCGGGCCGCCTTGCACCGGCAGATGGGTGCCAATGTGCCGCCGCTGCCGCTGATGCGCGTGCGCAGCGTGCAGCCGATCCGCAAGAAGCCGGGCCGCACCGAATACCAGCGCGGCATCCTGACGCAGGCGGAGGACGGACGCTGGCAGGTAGGCGTGACCGGCCAGCAGGGATCGGGCGTGTTGCGCTCGATGAGCGAGGCCAACTGCTTTATCGTCCTCGGGCACGATCAAGGGCGGGTGGAGGCCGGCGACGAAGTCGAGGTGATGCTGTTCGACGGGCTGATGTAGGCTGCGCCACGGTGTCGTTTTTGTGCCGCAGTTTTTTGACCTTTAGCCGACGTTTAGCCGCCAGATCGGCCGTTTTCCGTACCCTGCGGGTGGCGGACTATGCGCCGCTGCACCCATTCGATACACTTGCGCAACATTACTCTGCCTATGCCCCAAGCTGTCATGAATCAGGAGATTGCGTACCTCCACCCGGTCAAAACCGCCCGCGCGCTGGTGCTCGTGTACCTGTGCTTTTCGGTACCGATCGTCTCGCTGGGACTGTTCGTGGCCTTTATCCGCTACGGTGACCTCCCGGGCATCACGGTGTTCACGGCACTGATCCTCAATGCGCTGATCGGCTTCGGCCTGTTGTGGCTGGCCTGCAAGGCCTACAACTGGGTCGCGGCGCGCTTCGGTGGCATCGAGGTCACGATCCGCGACCTGCCCTGAAGCCCCGGCCGCCCGGCCAGCCTCAAAAAAGAAAAGCGCATCGGTTCGATGCGCTTTTTTCGTCATGGACACCCTCGCCCCGGGGCTCCCTCGCCAGGGGCTTGCTTCAGCCGCCCTCGCCTTCGCCTTCCTCGCCCTGCGCCTGCTCCACGGCACCCAGGCCCAGCAGTTCCTGCGCAGCCTCGCCGGGCATCGCCTCCACCGCGCGCAGCTTGCGCTCCATCTGCCGCGTGCGTACTTCGGCCAGCTCGATATTGCGCGCCGCCCGTTCCAGCGTGTCGCGGGTCTTGGACAGCACCACGCCGAACTTGCCGAACTCGGTCTTGACCGCGCCCAGCACGCTCCATACCTCGCTCGAGCGCCGCTCCAGCGCCAGCGTGCGGAATCCCATCTGCAGGCTGTTGAGCAAGGCCATCAGCGTGGTCGGCCCGGCCACGGTGATGCGATGGTCCCGCTGCAGCAGGTCGACCAGGCCGGGCCGGCGCAACACCTCGGCGTACAGGCCTTCGGTCGGCAGGAACAGGATGGCGAAATCGGTGGTGGCCGGCGGCGAGACGTATTTTTCCGAGATGGTCTGCGCCTCGCGCCGGATCGCCACTTCCAGTTCGCGCCCGAAGGTGGCCACGCCATCCACATCGCCCCGCTCCTGCGCATCGAGCAGCCGCTCGTACTGCTCCTTCGGGAACTTGGCATCGATCGGCAGCCAGACTTCCCCGCCCGACGGATCCTTGCCCGGCAGGCGGATGGCGAACTCCACCCGCGCGCCAGAATTGCGCACGGTCTCGACGTTCTTGGCGTATTGCTCGGTGGTCAGCACCTGTTCGAGCAGCATTTCCAGTTGCACCTCGCCCCATGTGCCGCGCGACTTCACATTGGTCAGCACCCGCTTGAGGTCGCCCACGCCCTGCGCCAGCGCCTGCATCTCGCCCAGCCCGCGGTGCACCTGCTCGAGCCGCTCCGACACCAGCTTGAACGATTCGCCGAGACGCTGCTCCAGCGTGGCGTGCAGCTTCTCGTCGACGGTGCGGCGCATCTCCTCGAGCTTGGTGGCGTTGTTGGCCTCGATCTCCTTGAGCTTCTGCTCGAGCGTGGCACGCACCTCGCCCAGGCGGCGCTCGTTGCCTTCGGAGATCTGCCCGAGCTGCTGCTGCAGCACGTCGCCGAAACGGCGCAGCGCCAGGCCTTGCTCCTCGCGCGCGTGCTGGCCCTGCTGCAGCAGGTTTTGCCTGACCTGGTCGAGCTGCTGGGCATTGGACTCGGTCAGCTTGGCAAGCTGCTGCGCGAACATGTCGATCTGGTTGTTCTGCAGCGTGGCGATGCTGGTCAGCTGCGACGACAGCGTCTGCTGGAAGCGCATCATCTGCTGGCCGGCTTCTCCCCGGCCGACGCTCGCGCTCTGCGCAATCTCGGTGCGCAACTCGCGCTCCAGCCGCTCGGTGCCACGCGCGCCTTCGGCACGCAGCTCGGCGAGCAGGCGCAGCAGTTCCGGGCTGGCGTCAGCCGGCGCGCCGCGCTGGCGCAGCAGCAAGACCACCAGCAACAGCACCGCGGCGGCGGCCAGCGCGAGCGTCAAAAGAGAAATCAGGTTCATGTATGTCGGGAGTGATCGAAGGCGCCGTGGCAACCAGGATGCATCAGCGGCGGCGTRCCATCACTTCGGGATTGATCACCGAAGGCGGATGGCCCGCCTGCGGGCCTGCGTCCAGCGCGGCGATCAGGTTGTCGGCGGCTAGATCGGCCATGGCGCGCCGGGTCTTTTCGGAGGCGCTGGCGATGTGCGGGGTCAGCACGACATTGGGCACCGCCAGCAAGCCGGGATGGACGCTCGGCTCGCCCTCGAACACATCGAGCCCGGCGGCGAAGATACGGCGCTCGCGCAGCGCCTCGGCCAGCGCGGCGTCGTCCACGACACCGCCGCGCGCAAGGTTGACCAGCGTGGCCGACGGCTTCATCTGCGCCAGCTCGGCGGCGCCGATGCTGTGATGGCTCTGCGCGCCATAGGGCAGCACCAGCAGCAGGTGATCGGATTGCGCCAGCAGTTCGGCCTTGCTGACATAGCGCGCATTGAGCGCGCGCTCGGTTTCCTCGGGCAGGCGGCTGCGGTTGTGATAGATCACGGGCATGCCGAAGCCTGCCCCGCGCCGCGCCAGCGCCTGCCCGATGCGGCCCATGCCGAGGATGCCGAGCGTGCTGCCGTGCAGGTCCACGCCGAGGAACATGTCGAAGCTCCAGCGCTGCCAATTGCCCGCGCGCAGCCAGTGCTCGGACTCGGTCACGCGGCGCGCGGTGGCCATCAGCAGGGCCCAGCCGAAGTCGGCCGTGGTTTCCGTCAGCACGTCGGGCGTGTTGGTCGCCACGATGCCGGCCGCGCTCAGCGCGGGCACGTCGAGGTTGTTGTAGCCCACCGCCATGTTGCAGACCGCGCGCAAGGCCGGCAGGCCTGTCAGCAGCTCGCCGTCGATGCGATCCGCGGCATTGGCCAGCACGCCGGCCTTGCCCGCCAGGCGCGCCTTCAGCGCGGCGGCGTCGAGCGCCTCGTCCTGCTGGTTGCTGTCGACATCGAAATATTGCGCGAGCCGGTCGATCACTTCGGGAAAGATGGCGCGGGTCACGAGGACGGAGGGCTTGCTCATGGTTGCGTGCTCACACGTGGAAAAAGATAAAAGTCATCATCAGGAACAGCGGCACCAGCACGCACGCCGACCACAACATATAGCCGAAGAAGCTGGGCATGCGCACGCCGCGGCTCTCGGCAATCGCCTTGACCATCAGGTTGGGCGCGTTGCCGATATAGGTATTGGCGCCCATGAACACGGCGCCGGCCGAGATCGCCGCCAGCGTCGACGCATCCCGCGTCATCAGCGTCACGGGGTCGCCGCCGGCGGTGTTGAAGAACACCAGGTAGGTCGGCGCGTTGTCGAGGAACGAGGACAGGATGCCGGTGGCCCAGAAGTACATGCTGTCGAYGGGCCGGCCGCCCGCATCGCTGACCAGGCGGATCACGCCGGCAAAGGCGCCATCGGTGCCGGCCTTGAGCATGGCGATCACCGGGATGATGGTGAGGAAGATGCCGGCGAACAGCTTGCCCACTTCCAGGATCGGCTCCCAGGTGAACTCGTTGCCGCTGCGCGCCGTGGCCGGCGTGATCCACAACGACAGCAGCGCTACCGCCACCAGCAGGACATCGCGCGTGGCCATCTGCAGGCCGACCACCGTGCCCATCACGTCGAACTCGATGCCGGGCTTCCACAGCCCGCTCATCAGCACCAGGGCAACCACCGCCAGCAGCAGGATGAAATTGCGCTTGCCTTCGATGCGGATGCCTGCCGAATCGGGCGTGGGATCGGCGGCCGCCGGCAGCTCTTCCTCACGGCGCAGATAGTAGTGCCGGTCGACGAAATAGAAGATCACCAGCAGCGCGCTGCAGATGAACAAGGTCTCGGGCAGGATATTGCGCAGCGTCCAGAAGAAATCCACGCCCTTGAGGAAACCGAGGAACAGCGGCGGATCGCCCAGCGGCGTCAGCGCGCCACCGGCATTGGCAGCCAGGAAGATGAAGAACACCACCACATGCGCCACATGGCGCCGGTTATCGTTGGCGCGCAGCAGCGGCCGGATCAGCAGCATGGCCGCGCCCGTGGTGCCCATCAGGCTGGCCAGCACCGTGCCGAGCGCGAGCAGCCCGGTATTCAGCCGCGGCGTGCCGTGCAGATTGCCACGCACGCAGATGCCGCCGGCCACGACGTACAGCGCGGCGATCAGCGCGATGAACGGGATGTACTCGGAGAGCAGCGCATGCACGGCGCCTGCGGCCGCGGCATGCCCGCCAAAGGCCTGCGCGAACGGGACCAGGAACACCAGCGCCCAGGCCGCGACGATCTTGCCGTAGTGGTGATGCCAGAAACGTGGCGCGATCAGCGGCAACAGCGCGATCGAGAGCAGCGTGCCGGCAAACGGCAAGGCCCACAGCGGCGACAGCGTGGCGCCGTCGAGCTCCGCGGCACGGGCCAGTCCGGGCGTCGATGCAAGCAACGGTAAAAGCAATGCGAGGGCACGACGCATCGGCCGGGATCTCCTTGTTCTGGATTGCGGCACCCGCGCCGGGCGGCGGCAGGCGGAGACCGCGCGCGCGCCGGTCTGCTCAGCGCAGGTCAGCTCAGGACAGGACAGGACAGGCGCGACGGGCCACCGGCGTGCTGCCAAGCCCTCAAGTGTAAAGCAATCGCGCGGGCATTCCGGCCACGCGGCGAAGCATGTCGATGCGCGGGATTCAGTCCCGCTCGACCAGGATCACGTGCACGCGATACGGTCCGTGCGCGCCGAGCACGATGGTCTGCTCGATGTCGCCGGTGCGCGAGGGACCGCTGATGATATTGGTCGCGCGCGGCAGCTCGCCGCGCTCCCTGCGCATCAGCGCGAAAGCATCTTCCATCCCGTCGACGATGCGCGAAACCGGCACCACCGCGATATGCGTCTCCGGCAGCAGCGCGGCCGAGGCGAAGGTCTGCGGGCCGGACAGCAGCATCAGCGAACCGGTCTCGGCAATGGCGCAGAAGCAGCCCGTGATGCCGACCATGTCGCCATGGTCGTGGTCGGCCTGCGCGTCGCGCACCGGTGGCCGGCACTCCACCGTCAGGCCCTGCGCCTGCCAGTCGAGCACGCCGAAGCTGTCCCAGGCAACGGCCCTGCGCACCAGGCCCAGGCTGTCCAGGTAACGCGCGGCGGCGGCCGGCACGTCTGCCATGGTCGCCACGCGCTCCACCGTGGAAGCCAGCTTCACTGCCTGCTCCTGGAAGGTGGCGACCCGGTCCGCCGGTGCCGGCGGGCGCGGGCCGGCGGGATGGCGCGCAAGGTAGTCGGCCACAGCGGCGCGTTCGCCGTTGCTGACGCCGGCGGCGCGGCCCYGGGCCCCGCGGATGCGGGCAAAGATGCGGTCGCGGGCGGAAGTGGTGTTCATGGCATGGGTTCCGAAAAAGGGTACTGGGATAGCTGGCGGGATCTTGGTGCGCGTCGCTTCAGGCCGGTGCCTGGATGCCGAACACCTGCCGCAGGTACGTCATGTATGCCGGGTCGTCGCACATGGTCTTCTCGGGCGTGTCCGACAGCTTGGCCACCGGCTGCCCGTTGCAGCGGGTCATCTTGATGACGATCTGCAGCGGCGTGTAGCCGAGGTCGTTGGTCAGGTTGGTGCCCACGCCGAACGCCAGGCGGCAGCGTCCGCCGAAGCGCTCGTACAGCTCGATCACACGCGGGATGTCGAGGCTGTCGCTGAAGATCAGCGTCTTGCCCTGCGGGTCGACGCGGCCCGCCGCGTAGTGGGCCAGCATGCGCTCGCCCCAGGCGAAGGGATCGCCCGAATCGTGGCGCACGCCGTCGAACAGCTTGCAGAAATAAAGGTCGAAATCGCGCAGGAAGGCATCGAATCCGTAGGTGTCGGACAGGGCGATGCCGAGATCCCCGCGGTATTCCTTGGCCCATACCTCGAGCGCGAACACCTGCGAATCGCGCAGCCGCGGGCCCAGCGCCTGGCAGGCCTGCAGGTATTCGTGCGCCATGGTGCCGAGCGGGATCAGGTTATGCAGCCGCGCGAAATGCACGTTGCTGGTGCCGGCCAGCTGGGGCCCAAGCACGCGGCGCATGGTCTGCAACACTTCTTCCTGCCAGTCGCGCGAGAAGCGGCGCCGCGAGCCGTAGTCGGCGATCACGCAATCGGCGTGGCCGGGCATCTTCAGCAGGGCCAGCTTGTCCTCGAGGCGGCGGCGCCCTTCGCTCCAGTCCGGCTTCGGCTGGGTATTGCGGAAGTAGACTTCGTTGACGATGGCCAGCAGCGGCACTTCGAACAGGATGGTGTGCAGCCACGGCCCGCGGATGGTGATCTCGATCTCGCCGCTGCCCGGCGCGACAGGCGCGACCGTGACGTATTTCTCGTTGAGGTGGAACAGGCCGAGGAAATCGACGAAGTCGCTCTTGATGAAGCGCAGGCCGCGCAGGTAGTCCAGCTCCTCCTGCGTGAAGCGCACCTGGCAGAGCTGGGTGATCTCGTCGCGGATCTCGTCGACATAGGGCGTCAGGTCGACGCCCGCGTTGCGGCACTTGAAGCGGTACTCGACCTGCGCCGCCGGGAAATGATGCAGCACGACCTGCATCATGGTGAACTTGTACAGGTCGGTGTCGAGCAGGGAGGCAATGATCATGTCGGGCCAGACGGCAAAGCCGAGTCAGTGCGACATGCTAACCGAAAGTGCGGCTGGCGGCCCGGGATTGCGATCCGGGATTGCGACCCGGCCGGCGACCGTCCGTGGCGCCTGTCTCACGCACCATCGAGGAAGCGGTCGGGCTGGCGGCCGCGGGCGCTGCCACGCAAGCACCATAGCTGCTCGCCCTTGTAGCCGGGGCAGACCACCAGCATGGCCTGCGCGCGCGGCACGGCGTCCGGCAGCGGTTCGGCGAAGGCGGCGGAGCGGACCGTGATGCGCTCCCAGTAGACCCGCGTAGCCGCGCGGCGGAACACCAGCACCTGCACCGGCGCGCCGCGCGCCGGTTGCAGGCCTGCGTCGCAGGGCATGAAGCCGGCCTGGCCGCAGTTGGCCATGGCCTCGCCGGCCGGCTCGACCACCACGCCGAAGTCGTCCCACTCGAAGCGCGTCAGTGCCTCCAGGGGTACCGGCCGGTCGGTCTCCATGCGCCATGCCATCAGGCGCGCCACCACGCTCTCGGGCGGCAGCCCGGCCTGCGCGAGCGTCTGCGCATGGGCAAGGGGCGCGGCCACCGCAAGCAGCAGCGCCAGCCGGGCAAGCAGACCAGCCGCAGGGAAACGCCGGGCGCCGCTGGCTGGCGGCTTGCAGACGGGTACAGGCATGGCGCTCTCCTCGGGTGGACGCGCGGCAGCACCGCGCGGGCAGGCTCAGGCAGCATACAACGGCGCCGCGCCATGGGCCAGCGAAGCACATTCGCGCCAGGCCGCGGCACTGCGTTGGATCAAATGCGCATAAAGAAATAAGAAAACTATCTGATCCGGCTATATAGGAGGATTACCCTAGGTTTGTGGCTCGGCTACAATATCGGTCTTTGAAAGGCCACGGCCTGCGCTCGCGTCGCGTACGGTGAATGGATGGTGACCCCAAGGGAATTCCCATCCCGCCCGCATGGCGGCGTGACCCGCAACGCACAACAAGCCTGTTCCCCCATCGAAGCCGATCCCGTTTTTCTGGAACCGAAATGACTCACGTTGTCACCGAATCCTGCATCCGCTGCAAATACACCGACTGCGTCGATGTGTGTCCGGTTGATTGCTTCCGCGAAGGTCCGAACTTTCTCACCATTGACCCGGACGAGTGCATCGATTGCGCGGTGTGCGTGGCGGAATGCCCGGTGAATGCGATCTATGCAGAAGAAGACGTGCCTGGCGACCAGCAGCCGTACATCGACCTGAACGCCGAACTCGCGCGCAACTGGCCGTCCATCACCAAGACCAAGTCGCCGCTGGCGGACGCGGACCAATGGAAGGACGTGAGCGAGAAGCTGCAATACCTCGAGCGCTGATCGACACGCCGGCCAGGGCACAAGACCAAAAGCAGGCCAGAAAGCCGTCCCCACACGCGAGCTTTCCCGTAATGCCGGGCACGCCCGTGCCCACAACGTATCAGGACGAATATGGACTTG
This sequence comes from Cupriavidus sp. 05N40, assembly GCF_056397305.1. Lineage (NCBI taxonomy): Bacteria > Pseudomonadati > Pseudomonadota > Betaproteobacteria > Burkholderiales > Burkholderiaceae > Cupriavidus > Cupriavidus sp. 05N40. The sequence continues at coordinate 24,698 of NZ_JBFTND010000033.1, read as the reverse complement.
AGCATCCCTAACCCCGTCGCCGACGCCGGCCACAACGTCGCCGCCGGCAACGCCGCTGGCGGCCAGCCGCTGGAAATCGACGCGCTGATCGTCGGCGCGGGACCGGTCGGACTCTTCCAGGTCTTCGAACTGGGCCTGCTTGAAATCAAGGCGCACGTGATCGACTCGCTGAAAGTCGTGGGCGGCCAGTGCGTCGAACTCTATCCGGACAAGCYGATCTACGACATCCCGGCGGTGCCCATCTGCACCGGCCAGGAGCTGACCGACAACCTGCTCAAGCAGATCGAGCCGTTCGAGCCGACCTTCCACCTGGGGCAGGAAGTTGCCGTGGTGGAGCGCCGTGAAGACGGCCGCTTCTTCGTCGAGACCTCGCTCGGAACGCGCCTCATCACCAAGACGATCTTTATCGCCGCCGGCGTGGGCTCGTTCCAGCCGCGCACGGTAAAGGTCGAAGGCATCGACAAGTTCGACGGCAAGCAGCTGTTCTACCGTGTCAAGGATCCGAGCCGCTTCCACGGCCGCAACCTCGTCATCGTCGGCGGCGGCGACTCCGCCCTTGACTGGGCGCTGGACCTGGTCGGCAAGGCCGAGTCGGTGGTGATGATCCATCGCCGCGACGGCTTCCGCGCCGCGCCGGCATCGGTCGCCAAGATGAAGGAACTGTGCGAGCAGATGGAGATGCAGTTCCTGGTCGGCCAGATCGGCGGCTACGAAGAAAAGGACGGCCTGCTCACGGGAATCAAGGTGACCGGTGCCGATGGCGTGACCCGCCGCCTGCCGCTCGATGACCTGCTGGTGTTCTTCGGCCTCTCGCCCAAGCTCGGTCCCATCGCAGAGTGGGGCCTGGACCTGGAGCGCAAGCAGATCAAGGTGGACACGGAGAAGTTCGAGACCAATATCCCCGGCATCTTCGCGGTGGGCGATATCAACACCTACCCCGGCAAGAAGAAGCTGATCCTCTCGGGCTTCCACGAAGCCGCGCTGGCCGCCTTCGGTGCCGCGCCGTATATCTTCCCCGCGAAGAAGATCCACATGCAGTACACCACGACCTCGCCGAARCTGCACAAGATCCTCGGCGTCGATTCGCCGGTGTTCGACTGAGCCAGGGGCGCCCTGCTCGCCGGCCCCGTCCGGCAATCGGGCGCAACATAAAAAAACCGTCCTCCGGGGCGGTTTTTTTATGGCAAAAAATAAAAAGCTCTCCTATAATCTGGCCCTCGCCACCGGACACCGGCAGCGCAGGCCAGATCATCGGCCAGGCGCGTGGGTCGTTCAGGCGGAACCAGAAGTTTCGCAGCACCGGCAGCAAAAGCAGCAAAAAGTTGTCGCCAGGGTGTTGACGAATAAAAGAGAAACTGGTTATAATCCTTTTCTCAGCTGTTCCCTGATAGCTCAGTTGGTAGAGCGACGGACTGTTAATCCGCAGGTCGCTGGTTCGAGCCCAGCTCGGGGAGCCAAAGAACGTGAAAGGCCCGCAAGAAATTGCGGGCCTTTTTCACATGGCGCTTCGCTTTCCAAGCTCTCCTGGCGCATTGCTACGCCGAAGCACTCCGCGCGGGCTGCCCATACAGCCCACATTCCAGATCGCTCTCCAGTTCCTCTATCCACTCCAGCCCGGGGGCTGCCTCATAGGCGCTTTGCGCACTGTTGGAGAGCCGCCTCACGCTGAGCCGGCGCGGATCGCCGGCGACGACCGGTTCCTGCTGGATCTCGAAATCGTTGGGCACGAAGCCCAGCCGCTCGCACAAGACCTGGACCTCGTGCTGTTCATCGGCGGGCAAGTGGGGATATAGCTGCTCGGCCATCGCACTCTCCTTTCGAGTCAATGCGGCGCCGCGCGGCACGCAAGCCGCGCGATGCCCTCGCCCTGCCGCTCAGGGCACGCTAGCGCGTCTGCCGGCTATTGATGACGGCCTCCGCCACATTTGCCGGTGCTTCCGTGTAATGCTTGAATTCCATCGTGTAGGTGGCACGCCCCTGGGTCAGCGAGCGCAGCGAGGTCGAGTAGCCGAACATCGTGGCCAGTGGCACTTCGGCGCGCACCAGCTTGCCACCGCCGCCCGCGATGTCCTCCATGCCGTGCACGATGCCGCGGCGCGATGACAGGTCACCCATCACGTTGCCGGTGAATTCCTCGGGCGTCTCCACTTCCACCGCCATCATCGGCTCGAGCAGGATCGGCTTGGCACGGCGCATCCCCTCCTTGAACGCCATCGAGCCGGCCATGCGGAACGCGTTTTCGTTCGAGTCGACATCGTGGTAGGAGCCGAACACCAGCGTGGCCTTGACGTCCACCACCGGGTAGCCGGCCAGCACGCCGGTTTCCAGTGTCTCGCGGATGCCCTTGTCCACGGCAGGAATGAATTCGCGCGGCACCACGCCACCCTTGATCGCATCSACGAATTCATAGCCCTTGCCGGCCGGCTGCGGATCCAGGTCGATCACCACATGGCCATACTGGCCGCGCCCGCCGGACTGCTTGACGAACTTGCCCTCGACATCCTTCGCGCCCTGCTTGATGGTCTCGCGGTACGCCACCTGCGGCTTGCCGACGGAGGCCTCCACATTGAACTCGCGCCGCATGCGGTCGACCAGGATTTCCAGGTGCAGCTCGCCCATGCCGGAGATGATGGTCTGGCCCGATTCCTCGTCCGTATGCACGCGGAACGACGGATCTTCCTGCGCCAGGCGGTTCAGGGCCAGGCCCATCTTTTCCTGGTCGGCCTTGGTCTTGGGCTCGACGGCCTGCGAGATCACCGGCTCCGGGAAACTCATGCGCTCGAGGATGATCACGTTGGTCGGATCGCACAGCGTGTCCCCGGTGGTCGCCTCCTTGAGGCCGACCGCGGCGGCGATGTCGCCGGCGCGCACCTCCTTGATCTCGCTGCGCACATTGGCGTGCATCTGCAGGATGCGCCCGAGCCGCTCCTTCTTGTCCTTGACCGGGTTGTACACGGTGTCGCCGGAATTCACCACGCCGGAATAGACGCGGAAGAAGATCAGCTGCCCGACGAAGGGATCGGTCATGATCTTGAAGGCCAGCGCGGAGAACGGCTCGTCGTCGCTGGGATGGCGCTCCGCCTCCTTGTCGTCCACGGTATGGCCCAGGATGGCGGGCACATCCACCGGCGACGGCAGGTAGTCGATGACGGCATCGAGCAGCGTCTGCACGCCCTTGTTCTTGAACGCGCTGCCGCATAGCATCGGCACGATCTCGTTGGCGACGGTGCGCTTGCGCAGGGCCGCCTTGATCTCTTCCTCGCTCAGCGCCTCGCCGCCCAGGTACTTGTGAAGCAGTTCGTCACTGGCTTCGGCTGCGGCCTCCACCATTTTCTCGCGCCATTCGGTCGCCAGCGCCAGCAGCTCGGGGGGGACGTCGCGATACTCGAAGTGCAGGCCCTGGCTGGTGTCGTCCCATACCGTGGCCTTCATCTTGACCAGGTCGATCACGCCCTGGAAACCGTCCTCGGCGCCGATCGGAATCTGCACCGGCACCGGGTTGCCCTTGAGGCGCTCGCCGATCTGCGCGCGCACGCGGAAGAAATCCGCACCGACGCGGTCCATCTTGTTGACGAAGGCGATGCGCGGCACCTTGTATTTGTTGGCCTGGCGCCAGACGGTCTCCGACTGCGGCTGCACGCCGCCTACCGCGTCGTAGACCATGCACGCGCCGTCGAGCACGCGCATGGAGCGTTCCACCTCGATGGTGAAGTCCACGTGGCCCGGGGTGTCGATGATGTTGATGCGGTGCTCGGGATAGTTGCCGGCCATGCCCTTCCAGAAGGCGGTGGTCGCAGCCGAGGTGATGGTGATGCCACGCTCCTGCTCCTGCTCCATCCAGTCCATGGTGGCCGCGCCGTCATGCACCTCGCCGATCTTGTGATTGACCCCGGTGTAGAACAGGATGCGCTCGGTGGTGGTGGTCTTGCCGGCGTCGATGTGCGCGCTGATACCGATGTTCCGGTAGCGCTCGATGGGGGTTTTGCGGCTCACGGCGATCTCCTGGTAGGTATCGCTCAAAAGAGTATCACTTTCGCGGGCGGCGTACTGAACGGCCCGCGGGACGGGGCCTGGCGGGCAGCACGGACATGCCGCTTCGCGCCGTGATGCCGGCGCCGGGCAATTTTTCCATCACATTCGCGACGCGGGTCGCACGGCCCGCCGCAAGCCCGCGCAAAAGCAGCGCGCGGCGGTCGCAAAAAACAGAAAAGCCCACCGATAAGGGGYGGGCTTTTTAGTAGAATACGGTCTGGTTGCGGGAGCAGGACTCGAACCTGCGACCTTCGGGTTATGAGCCCGACGAGCTGCCAACTGCTCCACCCCGCGTCAGAGGGGCGTACTATACGCCACTGAAGCGGATATGTGAAGCGTTTTCGGCATCTTTCCTTGACAGTGTTTACGTAAACCTGTAAAAGCAAGTGGGCGCATTTTTTGCGCTCAAAAGAGGAATCTTCATGGAAACTGGTACCGTCAAGTTCTTCAACGCCCAGAAGGGTTTTGGCTTCATTACCCCCGACGCCGGTGGCAAGGACTTGTTCGTCCACATCTCTCAGGTTCGCGGGGGTGCTCCGCTGCAAGACAACCAGCGAGTGCAATACCAGTCGCAACAGGGCAAGAAAGGCCCTGAAGCGGCCAATGTTTCCCCCGTTTGAACCCRCCGCTTTGCGGCAATGCTAAAGGACAGAATTGACTAAGATCGTCTTGAAACCCGGTGAGCCCGTTGAAGTTGCAATGCGGCGTTTCCGTAGGGCCATCCTCCAGACCGGCCTGATCGTTGAACTCAAGAGCCGTACCGCTTACGAGAAGCCCACGACCGAGCGCAAGCGCAAGAAGAAGGCAGCGGAATCGCGCCTTCGCAAACGTCTGCGCATGCAAATGCTGCCGAAGAAGATGTACTGATTCTGGCATTGCAAGCGGCGAGCGTGCTTCAGCGCGATTTGCCGCAGGCCGCGTGGGCCGTATGAATCCGCCAATCGTCACCTGGCGGATTTTCGTATTGGCGCGGCGCGGCCGGTAGTCCGGCCCTTCGGGGCCAGGCTTCCGCCACCCGCCCGACTCTTCCTGCGCTTCACCCTGCCCGTCGTTCCAGCGGAACCGAATGCGGCTGGTGTGTTGTATGCGCTCGCCTGTCCGGCGTGCCGCACATTCTCCCCGCCCCGCGCATTCCCCCCTGCTTCCCCGCCTGTTTCCCCGCTTTGATTCGCCCCGGCAACCGCCACGCCAGGGTATTGTGCCGCCTGTCGCTCGCGCAAGGCAGACCGCCCCGGCGGCCCGCCTGCACCGCCGGCTGCCGCGTCAGCTGCGCGCGGCGATCAGCGCGCCGGCGCCGATCAGCGTGATGCCGCCTGCCCGCTGCACGTTGGCCTGCGCGCGCCGCGTGGTCAGGCGGGTCGCCAGCGCACGCGCCAGCATGGCGTAGATCGCGGCGTTGGCCGTGGCCATCACGACGAAGGTGGGAATCAGCACCACTGCCTGCGGCCAGAATGCCTGGCGGGCATCGAGGAACTGCGGCACGAAGGCCACGAAGAAAACGATGCTCTTGGGGTTGAGCGCCGTCACCAGCCAGGCTTTGCCAAAGCGCTGCGATGATCAGCACCACGATGCTTGTCAGCACGAATGCCAGCCAGTGTTCGAAAGACATTGCGGCTCCTCTGGGGATACTGGAATATCCGGCGCGCCGTTCAGGCGGCCGGCATCGGGAAGACAAGGCAGGTCGTGGTCGCGTAGGCGTACAGCTTGCCTTGCGTATCGATGATACGACCCTCGGCGATGCCGATCTGCGTGCTCAGGTTGATCACCTTGCCTTCCGCGCGGATCGGCCCCGTGCGGGTGGTCAGCGGCCGCACGTAGTTCACCTTGAGTTCCAGCGTAGTGTAGCCCTTGCCCGCCGGCAGCATGGTGTGCACGGCGCAGCCCACGCAGGAATCGAGCAGCGTTGCGGCATAGCCGCCGTGCACGGTGCCGATGGGATTGTAGTGCTGCGGCCCGGGCGTGCCCTGGAAGACAAAGCGCCCGGACCCGAATTCCACCGGCACGAAATCCATCAATTGCGCGATGGGTGCGCCGGGCACATTGCCCGCCATCATGTCCTCGAAGAACTGCAGGCCGGTCCGTTCGGCCAGCTGCGCCATCGTCGCCACGCCGGGCTCGCCCAGCCTTGCACGTGCCCGGCGTTCATCCTCCTGCCACTGGGCCAGTACGTCCTCTGCACTCATTGGTCGGTCTCCTTTTCGTCCTTGTGGCCTGAATATTCTGTCCGGCGCCCGGCTGCAGGGCACAGGCTGCCAGCCAGCAAGATAACTGCTTCCGGCATTCCTTGCTGCGGCGCGCCACAAAACATCCCTCCCACTGCCTGCATAATGGTGGATATTGCGCCAGCGGCGCGCATTCTTTCCCGGTCCTGCCTTGACTGCCATTCTCGAACTACGCAACGTAAGCAAGCAATACGGCGACACCATGGTGGTGAACGACCTGAGCCTGCGCGTGCAGCGCGGCCAGTGCTTCGGCCTGCTGGGGCCCAATGGCGCCGGCAAGACCACCACGCTGCGGCTGCTGCTCGGCCTGACCACGCCGGCTTCCGGCACGCTCACACTGTGCGGCGAGCCGATCCCGCAGCGCGCGCCGCAGGCGCGCATGCGGGTGGGCGTGGTGCCGCAGTTCGACAACCTGGATCCGGATTTCACGGTGGTCGAGAACCTGCGCATCTTTGGCCGCTACTTCGGCCTGGAGCGCGCCGAGATCGAGCGCCGCGTACCGGCACTGCTGGAGTTCGCCCGGCTCGAGAGCCGCGCCGGCGCGCAGGTGCGTGATCTTTCGGGCGGCATGCGCCGGCGCCTGACGGTCGCGCGCGCGCTGATCAACGACCCCGACCTGCTGGTCATGGACGAACCCACCACCGGCCTGGACCCGCAGGCACGCCACCTGATCTGGGAGCGCCTGAAATCGCTGCTGGCCAGCGGCAAGACCATCCTGCTGACCACGCACTTCATGGAAGAGGCAGAGCGCCTGTGCAACTACCTGTGCGTGATCGACGGTGGCAGCAAGATCGCGCAAGGCAAGCCGCACGAACTGATCGACAGCCAGATCGGCTGCGATGTGGTGGAGGTCTACGGCGACAACCTGGCGCCGCTGCGTGGCGAGTTGCAGCCACTGGCCATACGCACCGAGATGAGCGGCGAGACGCTGTTCTGCTATGTGAAGGAGCCGGCCCCGCTGCTGGCGGCGTTGCATGGCCGCGCCGGCGTGCGCTACCTGCACCGGCCGGCCAACCTGGAGGACGTCTTCCTCAAGCTGACCGGGCGCGAGATGCGCGACTGAAGCGCGCCTCGCCAAGGCGAGGCCGACCAAACGGATCGAACGATTGAACATGAGCGAACAAGACCCCCGCCCGAGCGGTACGCCAGCGGCCACCGCGCCGCCGCGCATGCCCGCGCCGCCGCAGCACTACCCGCAGCCGCTGCTGCCCTTGAACGCGCGCAACTGGACCATGGTCTGGTATCGCAACTTCATGGTGTGGAAGAAGCTGGCGATCCCCTCCATGATCGGCAACCTGGCCGATCCGATGATCTACCTGTTCGGCCTGGGCCTCGGGCTGGGCCTGCTGGTCGGCCAGGTCAACGGCGTGTCCTATATCGCCTTCCTCGCCGCCGGCACCACCGCATCCAGCGTGATGATGTCGGCCAGCTTCGAGTCGATGTATTCGGCCTTCTCGCGCATGCACGTGCAGCGCACCTGGGAGGCCATCATGCATGCGCCCCTGACCCTGGGCGATGTCGTGCTGGGCGAGATCATGTGGGCCGCCAGCAAGGCGGTGCTGTCGGGCCTGGCGATCATGCTGGTGGCTGGCGCGCTGGGTTATGCGCAGATGCCCGGCGCGCTGCTGGCGCTGCCGGTGATCGTGCTGGCCGGCATTGCCTTCGCCAGCCTGGCCATGATCGTCACGGCGCTGGCGCCGAGCTATGACTTCTTCATGTTCTACCAGACGCTGGTGATGACGCCGATGCTGCTGCTGTCCGGCGTATTCTTCCCGCTCGAGCAATTGCCCGCCGGAGCGCGGGCCGCCACGCAGCTGCTGCCGCTGGCGCACACGGTTGCGCTGATCCGCCCCATCATGCTGGGGCGCCCGATCGACAACCTGGCGCTGCATCTTGGGGTGCTGTGCGCCTATGCGGCGGTGGCCCTGGTAGTGGCGCTGATGCTGCTGCGCCGCAGGCTGTTGCGATGAGCCGCCAGATGCAAGGAAGCGGCCGTAGCACCAKCATCGTCGCCAGCCACGCCGCCCTGCTCGCGGCGCTCACGACATGTACGCTGCTGGGCGCCTGCAGCGTGGTCGGCGCCACCGTGGCCGTGGGCAGTGCCGTGGTGTCCACCGCGGCCACCGTGGGCTCCGCTGCCGTCAGCGTGACCACCACCGCCGTCGAAACCACGTATGGCGTCACCAAGGCCGGCGTGCAGGCAGTGGCCGGCAGCAGCGACTAGCGGCTGCTGCCGGCCACTGCCAGCGGCCTCAGCCCTGCAGTCCGCGCAGCAGGTCGGCCTTCAGGTCTTCCACCGACTCCAGGCCCACCGCCATGCGGATCAGCCCCTCGCCGATGCCGGCCGCGGCCTTGGCTTCCGGGCTGACACGCGCATGCGTGGTGGTGTACGGGTGCGTCACGGTGGTGCGTGTGTCGCCCAGGTTGCCGGTGATCGAGCACACGCGGGTGTTGTCGATCACGCGCCAGGCATTGGCACGCTGTTGCTCCGGCGTATCGCCCTTGAGCTCGAACGACACGATGGCGCCGCCCCCGCTCTGCTGGCGCCGGGCCACTTCGTACTGCGGGTGCGATTTCAGTGCGGGGTGGTAGACGCGCGCGACCGCGGGATGCGACTCCAGGAATTCCGCCAGCACCAGCGCGCTCGCGCTGTGGCGCTCCATGCGGATCGCCAGCGTCTCCATCCCCTTGAGCAACACCCACGCATTGAAGGCGGACAGCGTCGGACCGGCCGTGCGCACGAAGGGGAATACCTTGCCCATGATGAAGTCGTGCGAACCGACCACGGCGCCGCCGAGCACGCGGCCCTGGCCGTCGATATGCTTGGTGGCCGAGTGCACGACGATGTCGGCGCCGAACTTCATCGGCTGCTGCAGCGCCGGCGAACAGAAGCAGTTATCCACCACCAGCAGCGCACCGGCATTGTGGGCGATGTCCGCAACCGCGGCGATGTCGGCCACTTCGGTAAGCGGGTTGGACGGCGTCTCCAGGAAGAACAGCTTGGTGTTGGGCTTGACCGCCGCGCGCCAGGCGCCGAGGTCGGTGCCGTCGACGAAGGTGGTCTCCACGCCGAACTTGGCGAAGATATTGGAGAACAGCGTCATGGTCGAGCCGAAGATGGCCCGCGAGCTGACCAGGTGATCGCCCGCCTGCGTCGATGACATCACGATCGACATGATCGCGCTCATGCCCGATGCCGTGGCCATGCAGGCCTCGGCGCCTTCCAGCGCGGCCAGGCGCGTCTGGAACATCGCCACGGTGGGGTTGGTGAAGCGCGAATAGGTGAAGCCCGTCTCCGAATTGGCAAAGCGTTCCGCGGCTTCGGCGGCGCTGTTGAAGCAGAAGCTGGAGGTCAGGTACATCGCCTCCGAGTGCTCCATGAACTCGCTGCGCATGGTGCCGGCGCGCACGCCGAGCGTATCGATGCCGAGGGAGTCGAGGGGAAGCGGTTCGTTCATGATGGACAGGCGGTGATACCCGCGCGGTTATAGGTAAAAGCGGTGCAAACGTCGGATGCGCTGAACACGTTGCGCCGGCCACCGGGTCGTACGGGTGCGGCCGGCAACAAAAAGCCCGTGCGATCCATTGGCCTGGCTGGCCGAATCGACGGGCTGCTTGTGTCTGGGAGGATAGGCTCCGCGCTGCGGCGGGATGCAGGCTTGCCTTCGTGCCTTCGGTGCGCACGACCGGGAAGCCGGCCTTCCGCTTTAGCTGTTTCGGGCATTTCCCTGTGACGGGTCATTTCCTGTTCCGGCAATCACGCTCCGGCAGGACCCGCGTCCGCAAGCTGACAATCAAATCGACGCCCGGCCATGTTACGGCCGGGCCCGGTCTGCGTCAACTCCACGGCGCGCGCCGGCGCGGCTGCCCGGACTTACTCGTTGCTGCCCGAGCGCTGCAGGTGCAGCTGCGAGCGCTCTGCATCGCCGCCGGTGCCGTCGCGGTCGGCCTGGCTGCGCGCCGTTTCCAGGCGTTCGAGGTAGGCCTCGTCGATATCGCCGGTGACGTAGCGGCCATCGAAGCACGAGGCGTCGAAGTCGTTCAGCTTGGGGTTGATATCGCGCACGGCCTGCTTCATCGCATCGACATCCTGGTAGACCAGCTTGTCCGCGCCGATGATCTTTGCGATCTCTTCATGGCTGCGGCCGTGGGCGACCAGTTCGCTGCGGGTCGGCATGTCGATGCCGTAGACGTTGGGGAACTTCACCGGCGGCGCGGCCGAAGCGAAGATGACCTTGTTGGCGCCGGCGTCGCGCGCCATCTGCACGATCTCGAACGAGGTGGTGCCGCGCACGATGGAGTCGTCCACGATCAGCACGTTCTTGCCCTTGAACTCCACGCCCATGGCATTGAGCTTCTGGCGCACGGACTTCTTGCGCACCGCCTGGCCCGGCATGATGAAGGTACGGCCCACGTAGCGGTTCTTGAAGAACCCTTCGCGATAGCCGACGCCCAGCTTGTTGGCCACCTGCATGGCCGCGGGGCGGCTGGAATCGGGAATCGGCATCACCACGTCGATGTCGCCGGCGGAGATTTCGCTGCGGATCTTCTCGGCCAGGTAGTCGCCCATGCGCAGGCGCGCGTCGTACACGGGCACGCCATCGATGCACGAGTCCGGGCGCGCCAGGTAGACGTACTCGAAGATGCAGGGCGTGAGCACCGGATTGTCGGCGCACTGCTGCGTGTAGAGCTTGCCGTCGAGGTCGATGAAGATGGCCTCGCCGGGCGCAACGTCGCGCTCGAGCTTGTAGCCGATGCCTTCGAGCGCCACCGATTCGGAAGCAACCATCCACTCCTTGCCGGTCGGCGTTTCGACGCTGCCCAGGCACAGCGGACGGATGCCGAACGGGTCGCGCACGGCCAGCATGCCGTAGCCGGCGATCTGCGCGGCGATGGCGTACGAGCCGCGCACGCGGCGGTGCATGCCGGCCACGGCCCTGAAGATGGTGGCCGGGTCCAGCGCGAGGCCRCTGCTGGCGCGCTGCAGTTCGTCGGCCAGCACGTTGAGCAGCACTTCGGTGTCGGAGTGCGTGTTGATGTGGCGACGGTCGCGGCTGAACAGCTCCTCGTGCAACTGCTTCCAGTTGGTCAGGTTGCCGTTGTGGGCCAGGATCACGCCGTAGGGCGCATTGACGTAGAACGGCTGGGCTTCTTCCTCGCTCGAAGCCGAACCGGCGGTGGGGTAACGCACCTGGCCGATGCCGGCGGCACCGGGCAGGCCGCGCATATTGCGSGTGCGRAACACGTCGCGCACSAGGCCGTTGGCCTTGTGCATGTGGAAGGTGCTGCCATTCGCGGTAGCGATGCCGGCCGCATCCTGTCCACGATGTTGCAACAGCAGCAGGCTGTCGTAAATCAATTGGTTAACGGGCGTGGAGGAAACCACACCGACGATACCGCACATGCCAAGCTCCCAGGAAAAGCGTTTGAATCGGGGCGCGGCCCTGCCCTTGTAGGACGGGGCCCGCGTACTACCGGCCGGGGGATCTGCCCGGCCTCATGTCTTGACGTACTTGGCGACTTCCGGCGGCAACCACGGCCGCAGCGACTCCATCGCCTGCATCACGTAGGGCCGGGACAGCGCATCGCGCCAGAACGCCTCTTCAGGCAGTTTGGTGAGCCCGGCCAGGGTCACCACGAACATCACCACCAGCACGCCGCGCAGCAGGCCGAACACCAGCCCCAGGCCGCGGTCTGCGGGCTTGAGCCCGGTTTTTTCCAGCAACTGGCCCAGCACGGCGCCGGCCAGCCCCGCGGCGATCACCGTGCCGATGAACAGCACGCCGAACCCGAGCGCGCCACGCGCCAGCTCGCCGCCCGGCACCGACTCCGGAATCCAGCGCGCCGCCGTGCCGGCGAAGTGATAGGCCACCAGGAACGCCACCACCCAGCCGATCAGCGCAAGCACTTCGCGCACCAGGCCGCGCAGCACGCCGATCAGGCTGGAAGCAATCAGGATAAAGGCGACGCTGTAATCGAAGAAAGTCGGATGCATGCAAATACGGTGTCACGAGGCGGCTGCCGGACGGATCCGGGGCCGCCACCGCTTCATTGTTCGATCACCTTGGCGGTCAGGCCCGCGGCGCGTACCCGCTTTTCGGCCGCATCGGCCGCTTCGCGGTCGGAAAACGGGCCAGCCCGCAGCAGGACGCGCTCGCCATCGGCCAGCACCTTCTTCTCGATATAGGCCGGCACCTTGCTGGCCTTGAGCTTGGCCAGCCATCCCTTGGCCTTGTCTTCCGAGGAGAAGGCCCCGACCAGCACCAGGAACTTGCCGCTGCCGGTCTTGGCCTCGGCGCGCGCTGCGGGCTTGTCGGCAGGCTTGTCGGACTTATCGGACTTATCGGACTTGTCGGACTTGTCGCTGGCGACAGGCGCCGCGGCGGCGGGCTTGCCGTCGCCGGTATCGGCCACCAGTTCCTCGCCGGCGTCCAGCCCCTGGGTATCCGCCTTGGATTGCGGCGTCGGCGGCAGCGGATCCGCCTTGCGGGTATCGGCCTTGGCCTTGGCCCCGCCCTGGCCGCCGTCGACCCGCACGGAGATATTCTCGACGAGCGGGCGCGGCTGGGTCTCGAAGACGATCGGCAGCACGATGACCGCCGCGACCATCAGCACCACGGCCCCGATCAGGCGCCGGCGCGCCCGCTGCTTCTGCGGGAATTCCGGGTCGAGCGTGTCGTCCGCGTACTCCTCGGCCAGGCGTCGCGACGAGGCGATGCCCGCACCCGGGTCCGAACGCGAGCGGCGCCCGCGCTCCGGTGCCGGGGCATTGCCCTTGCGGGAAGAAAACAGCGAAAGCAGGCCCATAGATTGGTTCGGTGCTCCGGCCGGAAACCCGGCCGTTGAAAATGTCGCTCAGTCTGCGCGGCGGTTGGCTCCGGCGTCAGCCCCGGAAGCACGCCTGGCGGCCGCGCACCTCAATTTGCCTGCGTGGCGCGATACGCCATCACCCCCGCCACGGTGTAGAACGATCCGAAGACCAGAATTCTATCATTCTCGGTCGCCCTGCCGAGGGCATCCCGGTAAGCCGCCTCGGGGCTGGGAAAACAGGCCGCGGTGGCATCCGGGCCGGGCTGGAAACCGCCCTCTTCCAGCCTTGCGAGCAAATCCGCCGCGCTGGCCGCGCGAGGCGTGGGCAGGTCGCACAGGCACCAGTGATCCACCTTGTCGGCCAACTGACGCAGCACGCCCGCTATGTCCTTGTCTTCCATTGCGCCGAACACGGCATAGGTGTAACGGAAGAAGCCCATATTCTCGAGATTCTGGCCCAGCGTAGCCGCCGCATGCGGGTTGTGCGCCACATCGAGAATCACCGCGGGACGCCCCGGCATGACCTGGAAGCGGCCCGGCAGCTCCACGAAGGCCAGCCCGTTGCGCACCTCCTGCGCGCTCACCGGCAGGCGCGACCGCATGGCCTGCAGCGCCGCCAGTGCCGCCGAGGCGTTGAGCAACTGGTTGGCACCGCGCAGCGCCGGATAGCCCAGGCCGTTGAGCTTGCGCTCGCGCCCGCTCCACTCCCACTGCTGGCGCTCCTGGCCCTTGGAGGCCTGGCTGCGAAAATCGCGGCCCACCAGCCACAGGTCCGCGCCGATGGCCTGCGCATGGTCGATGACAGACTGCGGCGGCACCGGATCGCCCACGATGGCGGGCACACCGGGGCGGAAGATGCCGGCCTTCTCGTAGCCGATCTTCTCGCGCGTATCGCCCAGGTAGTGCGTGTGGTCGATATCCACGCTGGTCAGCACGGCGCAATCGGTGTCGATCACATTGACCGCGTCCAGCCGGCCGCCCAGTCCCACTTCCAGGACCATGGCGTCGAGCCCCGCCGCGGCGAAGGCTTGGATGATGGCCAGCGTGGTGAACTCGAAATAGGTCAGGCTGACCGGATCGGCAAAGCTGGTGCGCGCACGCTCGACCGCCTCGAAGTGCGGCAGCAACTGCGCATCGGTGGCGAACTCGCCATTGATGCGCGCGCGCTCATTGAACGAGATCAGGTGCGGCGAGGTATGGCAGCCCACCTTGTAGCCCGCCTCGAGCAGGATGCGCTCCAGCATGGCGCACGTGGAGCCCTTGCCGTTGGTGCCGCCCACCGTGAACACCACCGCATCGATGCGCAGCCCCAGGGCTTCCTTGACGCGGGTGATGCGCGCCAGGCCCATGTCGATGCCGACCGGATGGGCGGTTTCGAGATGGTTGAGCCATTCGGGGAGGGAAGTGAAGATCGGCATGATGGGCGTGGTCTTGTACGGGATGTTGCTGTGGAGCGTTGGGGGCCGAGCGCGGCCCGGGATGCTGGATCTGCCTATAGCTTAGACGCCGGCTGCGGCAATGAGGACGCCAGCGCGAGGAAGGGATATTGGGGCACCTGGGCTAAACTCAACGACCAGGCCGGCATGAGCGCCGCCCCTGCCGAAAGCCGCCCACAAACGAAAAAGCGCGAACGAGCGTCCGCGCTTTCCCTCTCACCGGATCCGGCTGGCGTCCTTACGCTACCGCATCCGCCGGCTGCTTCTGCAGCAGCGCCAGCAACTGCGCGATCTCGTCGCGCATCTTGCGGCGGTCGACGATCATGTCGATCGCGCCCTTCTRCAGCAGGAATTCGGCTCGCTGGAAGCCTTCCGGCAGTTTTTCGCGCACGGTCTGCTCGATCACGCGCGGGCCGGCAAAACCGATCAGCGCCTTGGGCTCGGCGATCACCACGTCGCCGAGGAAGGCGAAGCTGGCGGAGACGCCACCCATGGTGGGGTCGGTCAGCACGCTGATGAACGGCAGCTTGGCAGCCGACAACTGGTTCAGCATCGAGGTCGTCTTGGCCATCTGCAGCAGCGACAGCAGGCTTTCCTGCATGCGCGCGCCGCCGGTGGCGGTGATGCAGATGAACGGCACTTTCTGTTCCAGCGCGGCCTGGGCCCCGCGCACGAAGCGCTCGCCCACCACGGAGCCCATCGAGCCGCCCATGAACTCGAACTCGAAGCAGCTCACCACCACCGGGATCGTATGGATCGCGCCGCCGATGACGACCATGGCATCGGTCTCGCCGGTGTCATCCATGGCGGCCTTGATGCGGTCCGGATATTTCTTGGTGTCCTTGAACTTGAGCGCGTCGACCGGGACAATCTCCTGGCCGATCTCATAGCGGCCTTCGGCGTCCAGCAGCCCGTCCAGGCGCTCGCGCGCGCGGATGCGCATATGGTGGTCGCACTTCGGGCAGACGTGCAGATTGGCCTCGACGTCGGTGCGGTACAGAACCGACTCGCACGACGGGCACTTGACCCACAGCCCTTCCGGAATGCCCTTGCGGGTGGAGGGGTCGGTCTGTTGAATCTTGGGAGGGAGGAGTTTATCCAACCAGCTCATGAAAGGCTCCTTTCGGCACATGCGCGGAACATGTCAGGCCGCGAATTTACCACGCCTGCCGTTCGCAGTCCCCGTTCCGCCGGGTCAATGCGCACGTTGCGGCACTTAACCGCCAAATTCAATGTTGTCGCCGCCGCACCGCCCGCACAAGGCATGCGCGGCGGTGCCGCCCGAATCACCTTCAGGCGTCGAGCGCCTGGCGGATCTCCGCGATAAAGGCCCGCAGCGATTCCACTGCCTGGCCGCGCGGCGCATCTTCGAGCAACTGCACCAGGCGGCTGCCGATCACCACCGCGTCGGCCACGCTGCCGATCGCGCGGGCGGTCTGCGCGTCGCGGATGCCGAAGCCCACGCCCACCGGCAGGTTGGCGTGACGCTTGATCAGCGGAATGCGCGCGGCCACGCTGTCGAGATCCAGCGTAGCCGAGCCGGTCACGCCCTTGAGCGATACATAGTAAAGATAGCCGCTGGCGACCTTGGCCACCGCCTCGATGCGGTCATCGGTGGAGGTCGGSGCSAGCAGGAAGATCGGATCCATSTCRYTGGCGCGCATCAGSGCGGCRAAGGMCTCGCACTCCTCGGGCGGATAGTCCACCACCAGCACGCCATCCACGCCGGCCGCGCGCGCGGCGCGGGCGAAGGTTTCCTCCCCCATGCGCTCGATCGGGTTGGCGTAGCCCATCAGCACCACCGGCGTGGCGTTGTCGGTCTGGCGGAACTCGGCCACCCAGGCCAGCACCTGGGTCAGCGACACGCCCTGCGCCAGCGCGCGCTCGGAGGCGCGCTGGATCACCGGGCCGTCGGCCATCGGATCGGAGAACGGCACGCCGAGCTCGATCACGTCGGCGCCGCCCGCCACCAGCGCATGCATCAGCGCGACGGTCAGGCCGGGCTCGGGATCGCCGGCGGTGATGAACGGAATCAGGCCCTTCTTGTTCTGCGCGGCCAGCGCCGCGAAAGTCGATTGGATTCGGGACATGGTCATTTGGCAAAGTTGGGCAGCGGCGTGGACGAGGCAGCCTGCATGGGCTCGTCGTTCGCTGCGGCGATGATCAGGGCGGCGGGCTCGGCCTGCGGCGCGATGATGCACTTGGCGACGCGCTCGCGCGCCACGCTGGCGTACTCGGGATTCATCTCGAACCCGACGAAACGCCGTCCGTGCTGCGCGCAGGCCACCGCGGTGGTGCCGCTGCCGGTGAAGGGATCGAGCACCAGCCCGCCGGGCGGGCAGCTGGCCAGCACCATGCGCTGCACGATGTCGAGCGGCTTCTGGGTCGGGTGGGCGGCGCGCTCCGGGTCCTGGCGGTGAATGCGCGGCACGCTCCACAGGTCCTTCGGGTTGTAGCCCACCTCCAGCCACTTCTTGCCCTCGAAGCGCGGGCGGCTGCGTGCCTTCTTGGTCTCGGCGTCGTACGGCACGCGCACCGGGTCGAGGTCGAAGTAGTAGTCGCGCGCCCGCGCGAAAAAGCCGATGTTGTCGTGCACCGAGGAAAACTTGCGCGTGGTGCCGCCCATGCTCGGCACGCGCCGGTCCCAGATGATCTCGTTGATCATGGTCAGGCGCTGCTTGAGCATCACGAACAGCTCGGGCGAGTACTGCCAGGTGCAGAACAGGTAGAGCGAGCCGCGCGGCGCCAGCTTGGGCACCACGGCGTCGATCCACGCGGCCGACCACTCCAGGTAGGCCGGCCCCGAGAGGCGGTCGGAATCGTTGCCGTAGTCCTTGCCCAGGCCGTAGGGCGGATCGGCCACGATCAGGTCGATCGACTCGTCGGCAAGGCGCTTGATGCCCTCCAGCATGTCTTCCTGGTACAGCAGCAGCTGCGGCGCCGCGCTCGGCGCGGTTGCGGTGCCACCCTCGGTGGCGCCTGGCGTGAACAGATCGCGCATCAGAGCTTCAGCCCCGAACGCTCGGCCACGGTGTGCATGTCCTTGTCGCCGCGCCCGGACAGGTTCACCAGCAGCAGCTGGTCCTTGGGCAAGGTCGGCGCCAGCTTGCAGGCGTAGGCGATGGCGTGGCTCGATTCCAGCGCGGGAATGATGCCCTCGATGCGGCAACAGTCATGGAAGGCCTTGAGCGCTTCCTCGTCGGTGATGGGCACGTATTCGGCGCGGCCGATGTCCTTGAGCCAGGCATGCTCGGGGCCGACGCCCGGGTAGTCCAGGCCCGCCGAGATCGAATGGGTCTCGATGATCTGGCCGTTGGCGTCCTGCAGCAGGTAGGTACGATTGCCGTGCAGCACGCCCGGCGAGCCGCCGATCAGCGCGGCCGCGTGACGGCCGGTGTCGAGCCCGTCGCCGGCGGCTTCGACGCCGATCAGGCGCACGTCCTTGTGCTCGATGTACGGGTAGAAGATGCCCATGGCATTGGAGCCGCCGCCCACGCAGGCGATCACGGCATCAGGCTGGCGGCCGGTCAGCTCGGGCATCTGCACCTTGGATTCTTCGCCGATCACGCACTGGAAGTCGCGCACCATCATCGGGTAGGGATGCGGCCCGGCCACGGTACCGATGATGTAGAAGGTGTTCTCGACGTTGGTGACCCAGTCGCGCATGGCTTCGTTGAGCGCGTCCTTCAGGGTCTTGGAGCCGCTTTCCACCGGCACCACGGTAGCGCCCAGCAGCTTCATGCGGTAGACGTTGGCAGCCTGGCGCTTGACGTCTTCCGAACCCATGTAGACCACGCACTCCATGCCGAAGCGCGCGGCGATGGTGGCCGTGGCCACGCCGTGCTGTCCGGCGCCGGTCTCGGCGATCACGCGGGGCTTGCCCATGCGCTTGGCCAGCAGGGCCTGGCCGATCACGTTGTTGATCTTGTGGGCGCCGGTGTGGTTCAGGTCCTCGCGCTTGAAATAGATCTGCGCGCCGCCGAGCGTCTCGCTCCAGCGCTGCGCATGATAGATCGGCGAGGGGCGGCCGACGAAGTGCTTGAGCTCGCGACGGTATTCCGCATCGAACTCGGGGTCCTTCTGGTAGTGAGCGTAGGCTTCGCGCAGTTCGTCCAGTGCATGCACCAGCGTCTCGGAAACGAAGGAACCACCATAGGGGCCGAAATGGCCACGGGAATCGGGCAGGTCGTACATGTGTCAGCTCGTCTGATCAGGACCCCTGGCCGGTCTGGCAGGAATCCGATGAAATGGGGTCGTGCGCCTGGCAGGCGCGGGGCATGCGGAAAACCGGAAAGCGGCAGATGGGAAGCGCCCGCCTCACCCGGCATCCGCGCTGCGCACTGCGCGCACGAACGCGGCAATCCTGGCGTGATCTTTCACGCCCTTGGCAGCCTCCACGCCGCTGCTTACATCGACAGCGTAAGGCCGCACGCGCTCAATCGCGCCAGCGACGTTTTGCGCGTTCAACCCACCACTCAAAACGATCCGAGGAGCGGCGCTTGCGGGCGGGTTGTGGATAGGCGGAAGCCATGCGGGGGGTATCAGGGTCCAGTCGAAGACGTGGCCGCCACCGCCGTAGCCTTCGACGAAGGCATCGAGCAGCAAGGCAGCGGCATCGCGGTGCAGATTCGCGAATTCTACCAAATCGAGGGCCGGCTGGACGCGTGCCGCACGCAGAAATGGCAACTGGCAACGCCGCGCGATCAGTGCGCAGTCCTCCGGCGTCTCGTCGCCATGGAGCTGCAGTAGCGTAAGCGGCACCCGCTCAGCCACATGCGCGATCTCCTCGGCATCCGCGTTGACGAACAGGCCGACCACGGAGACGAACGGCCCGGCCGCCTCCGCCAGCGCGGCCGCCTGCGCCACCTCGACGTAGCGGGGGCTGCCCGGATAGAACACCAGGCCGATCGCGTCGGCGCCGGCATCGACGGCGGCGCGCACGTCCTCTTCGCGCGTGAGGCCGCAGATCTTGATGCGCGTGCGGCGCGGCGCGGCGGCGGCCGGTTCAGGCAACGGGTTCATCGGCAAACACTCCATGGAACAGGCTGCCGGTCGCGTCGGCGGCGGGCAGGCGGTAGGGCTCAGGATACTTCACGCCGGCCAGGTAGAGGCCATCCGGCATAAAGGTGGGCGCGGCCTTGGCACGGTCGCGCCCGGCCAGGATCTGCGCCAGCCATGACGGCGGGTAACGCCCGCGTCCGACCGCCACCAGGCATCCCATCAGGTTGCGCACCATATGGTGCAGGAAGGCACTGGCGCGAAAGCGCACGAAGAGCCAGTTGCCGTCGGCCTTGAGGCTGACGTCGTACATGGTCTTGACGGGCGACTTGGCCTGGCATTCGGCCGCGCGGAAGGCGGAGAAGTCGTGCTCGCCCAGCAGGCAGCCGGCGGCCTCGCGCATGGCATCCGCATTCAGCCCCTGCCCCGGCGGCAGCATCAGGTAGCCCGCCCTGCCGTGCACCAGCGGTACCCGGTGGGGCCCCACGTAGAGCGCGTAGTAGTACATGCGTTCGAAGGCCAGGAAGCGGGCGTGGAAGCCTTCGTCGACCGGCTGCGCCCACTGCAGCGAGATCGATGGCGGCAGGAAGGCATTGATGCCGCGTACCCACGAGAACGGTTCGCGCGAAAGCTCGGTATCGAGATGAATGACCTGGCCCAGCGCATGCACGCCGCTATCGGTGCGCCCGGCCACCGTGGTGAGCATGCGCGTGCCGGCAAAGCGCTCGATCGCATCCTCGAGCCGGTCCTGCACCGTATTGCGGTGCGGTTGCGACTGCCAGCCTGAGAAGCTGGCACCGTCGTAGTGGAGGCCTAGGGCGATGCGGGTCATGTAACGAAAAGCGGGTGGCGGACGAGGAACAGGAAACCGAACAGCGAGCGAACAGGGAGCGAACGGGAAGCGGCCGGCGCGTGCCGCGGCAACCCCAAAAACAAATGCGCCGGAAGCCACGCTCCCGGCGCATCCGCGGCGGGCCGGCGCATCCGCGCCCAGCCCGCCATCATACAGGCTCGCCTGTCAGGCCACCTCGCGCAGCAGGGAACGGGCCTCGGTCTGCAGCGGTTCCTGCGACTGGTCGACCACTTCCTGCAGCAGCTCCCGCGCGCCCTCCCTGTCGCCGATCTCGATGTAGGCGCGCGCCAGATCGAACTTGATCTGCATGTCGCGGCCGCCATCGGCGGGATCGGCCGACAAGGTGCTCGGCGAAATGCCGTGCACCGTGTCGAACGCGCTTTCGGCACTGACCCGCGCCAGGTCGATCGGCTCGGACAGCTTGCCATCGCGCAGCATGGTGGGTGCCGGCAACGACACGCCCGCATCCCGCAAAGGCTCGTCGAACGCGGCGGACAGGTGATCAGCGTTGGCGCTGGCCGGGCCCGACGCATTCAGGTCCAGTGAGATGCCGGACATATCGAAGTCCATCGGGCGGCTGCGCGTGGGGGCGTCGAGCGGCGGTACGTCGTTGCCGCCAAGGCTGTGCGCGCCGGCCGGCGCGGGCAGGTCGAGGTCGAGACCGTCGTCCAGGCGCGTGGCCAGCGCCGAGGGCGCCTCGGCATGGCCGAACGCCAGCGCGGCGGACTCCGGCGCCGTGATCGGCGTGCCGGCCGCCGGCGCGGGAAAGCCGTCCAGCGGCATGGCCAGGTCGGCCAGGTCAGACATGGCCGTCTCGCGCGGCGGTGCGGCCGGATCCTGCGAGGGATCGTGGGTACGCCACTGATCGCCCGGCAGGGTCGTGGTGTCGCTCGCGATATCGGGCGCCACGCTCAGGTACAAGGCATTGCCCGGGTCCAGGCGGCGTCCCATCTCGATCGCCTGTGCCCACTCCGCCCCCTGCCCGCCCGTCTGGGCGAACATTTCTTCTGCAATCACGCGAAAACCTTCCACATCCTGACGATTGTTGTAGATCTCCAAGAGCTTGAGGCGAATCGCCTGGCGCTCAGGATTTTGCTCCAGGGCTTCGCGCAGGATCTCTTCGGCCTGCACATCGCGCCCATAGGCGATATAGACATCCGCCTCGGCGATCGGATCGACCTCGTTGGCTTCCGCGGTGTTGTTGCCGATGCGGAAATCCGCGCCGAACACACTGTGCTGCGAGGTGTCGACGCTCTGCCCGCCGGCCGCGCCGAACAGCGAGTGGCCGCCGGCCATGACGGTGCTTTCCTGCGACAGGATGCTGTCCTGGAAGGCGGCGTTCTCGCTGGCCTTCTGCTGCTGCCGGCGGCGATAGATCGCATAGCCGCCCAGCAAGGCGATCAGCAAGCCGCCACCGGGCAGCAGCATCGGGTTGGCCAGCACGCCATCGAGGAAGGACGGCTGCGCCACCGGCTGAGGCTGCGTCACCACGGGCGGACGCGTGGCCGCCGGTGCGGAAGCGGCGGCAGGCTTGGCGGCGGCTGCCACCTCGGCGCCGGCGCCGCTGGCACCGGCCGCGGCGGCCGTGGCTTGCGGTGCCGGGGTCGCCGGTGCGGACGCGCTTGCCGCCGCTGCCGCGGCTGCCGCTGTCGCCGCGGCGGCGCTGGCTGCCGGAGCGGCTGCGGAGTCGGCCTTGGCGGCATCGGCCGGCACTACCGTCGGCGCGGCCGCCGGCGCCGGGGCTTCCTTGTCCGCGCTCTTGGCGGCCTGGGCCTGGCCCAGCTTGGCGATCTCGGCGTTCTTCAGCTCGACCAGCCGCTGCATGTCGGTGACGTTCTTCTCGAGCTGCGCGAGGCGTGTCTCGGCTTCCTTKAGCTGGCGTTCCTTGGCGATATCGGCTTCGGCCGCGGCGGTGGCGGCAGCCTGGCTGCCCCGCTCCGGCTTGCTGAGCTTGAGTTCGTCGCGCGGGCCGGCAGCCGGCGCGGCTTGCTCCTGCACGCGGGCGGTGACATTGCCCGATTGCGAGCGGCCGCTCCCGGCCTCCACCGAGCGCGCGGCCGCGGCCGTGGCCAGCCGGCTGCGGTAGGCATCGAAGCCCTGCGTGCGCGCCACCACCTCGCGGCGGGCCGTGCGCGGCGCGACCGACTGCGCCTCCTGCTGGCTCGGCACCTTGAGCACCGCCCCCGCCTTGAGGCGATTCATATTGCCGCCGACGAAGGCATTGGGGTTGTTGCGATAGAGCGCGACCAGCATCTGGTCGAGCGAGACGCCGTCCTGGCCCTGCATGGCATCGCCGGCAATCGAGGAGAGATTGTCGCCACGCTGCACCGTGTAGGAACCCGAGGCCGCCGTGGCCACCGCCGGCGCTTCGCGGCGCGGCCGCGGCGCGGGTGCCCTGGCTTGCGGGCGGGCGGGCGGAGCCGTCTCGGCCGGCGCCGCCGTCAAGGGAACAGGCGCGGCGGCCGGGGCCGGCACGCTGGCACCGCCCGACTCGTCAGGCGTGCCTGCCTGCACCACCGTGGTGGGCGAGAATGTCTGGTTGGTCGGCTTGGCGCCGGCCGGGTCGAGCAGGAATGTGTAGGCGCGCGAGACCTTGCCGCTCGCCCAGGTCATGTCGACGAGGATATCGACAAAGGGCTCGCTGATCGGCTGGTTGGAACGCACCCGCGCCACGTAGCTGCCGTTGGGACGGCGCTCGACCTGCAAGCGCAGGCTGCTGACGGCTGGCAGGTAGGTCAGGCCGGCCCTGGCATAAGCGTCCGGCGCGGCAAGCTTGACGGAAAGACCGTCCGCTTCCTCGGCGCTGACACCACTGATATCGATTTCCGCCTGTAGCGGCTGACCCAGATTCGACTGTACCCGTAATTGCCCGAATCCCGCGGCATAGGCAGCCGGCTGCGCGAGCAGCAGACCCAGTGCCGTGAAGGCCAGCGTTGACCAGCGCTGACGGGCGATAGGCGCATCTTTCCGGCGATGTTGGCTCACACTCACCTTGTGCTCCGTTGTGTTTTAGTAGTGAAATTAACTTAACATCAATGGTTTAGCGCAGCAAGTTAGCGTCCCGACTGAGCCCCGCGCCAACTCGTACGGGCGTGCGGCAAACCGCCTCCACAGCCCGACATATGCCGGCTGTATTGTGGCCCAACGCACGGAAAAATAGGCAGCCGATCGCGACAACGCCGCGCACAGGCGCGGCGTTATCCTCAAAGCGGGGGTTTCTGTTGCCTGCCAGCAACGAAACCCCGGAGTGCCGGGTCCGCCGCAAGGCGCCATGTTTCGAGACATGGCTTCTCCGGCGGCCCGGGCGGCAAACCCCGTCAGGCTTCGATCAGGATGCGCAGCATGCGGCGCAGCGGCTCGGCGGCGCCCCACAGCAGCTGGTCGCCGACGGTGAAGGCCGACAGGTACTCGCCACCCATCTGCATCTTGCGCAGGCGGCCGACCGGGATGGTCAGCGTGCCGGTGACGGCAGCCGGCGTGAGGTCGGTCACGCTGGCCTCGCGCGTGTTCGGCACGACCTTGGCCCACTGGTTGTTGTCGGCCAGCATGCCTTCGATCTCATCGAGCGGCACGTCGCGGCGCAGCTTGATGGTCAGCGCCTGCGAGTGGCAGCGCATGGCGCCGATACGCACGCACAGGCCATCGACGGCGATCGGCGAGGCGCCGGTCGCACCGACGAAACCTTCGCCGCGACCCAGGATCTTGTTGGTCTCGGCGCCGCCCTTCCACTCTTCCTTCGACACGCCGTTGCCCAGGTCCTTGTCGATCCAGGGGATCAGGTTGCCGGCCAGGGGGACGCCGAACTGCTTGGTTTCGTCTGCCGACAGGCCATGCTGGGTCGCCAGGATGGTGCGGTCGATCTCCAGGATCGCCGAGGCCGGATTGTCCAGCAGCGGCTTGACCGAGGCGTTGAGCGTGCCGAACTGGGTCAGCAGTTCGCGCATGTGCTGCGCGCCGCCGCCCGAGGCCGCCTGGTAGGTCATGGAGGTCATCCACTCGATCAGGTCGTGCTGGAACAGGCCGCCCAGGCCCATCATCATGCAGCTGACCGTGCAGTTRCCGCCGACGAAGTTCTTCACGCCCTTGGACAGCGCATCCTTGATCACGCCGAGGTTGACCGGGTCGAGCACGATGATGGCATCGTCCTTCATGCGCAGCGAAGACGCCGCGTCGATCCAGTAGCCCTTCCAGCCAGCCGCCCGCAACTGCGGGAAGACTTCGTTGGTGTAGTCGCCGCCCTGGGCGGTGAGGACGACATCGCACTTGCGCAGTGCATCGATATCGTTGGCGTCTTTCAGCGTGGTTTCGTTCTTGGCCATGGCCGGGGCTTGGCCGCCGGCGTTGGAC
>NZ_JBFTND010000032.1:0-41569 GCF_056397305.1 Cupriavidus sp. 05N40 | reverse complement strand
CTAGTACAACATCCCGTAAATAGCTTGAATAAATAATCGCCTCGGATATCATGGCGGGATGAGTCGAGGCCGCCATGCAACGCCAGTGAAGTTGGCGAAGAAAGAAAGACAGGAACTGTTATCGCTGATCGAGCGCAAGACGGCGCCGCAGCGAGATGTGATGCGCGCGCGAATCGCGTTGTGGGCCCACGAGGGCCACGCCAATACAGCCATTGCGCGGGAACTGGATGTCTCGGTGCAAACGGTCTGCCTGTGGCGCAAGCGTATTGCCCAGCAAGGTGCCCAAGGCATTCGCGAGGGCGAGCGCAGCGGCCGTCCGCCGCGCATCACGCACGAGGCGCGACTACAGTTGATCGCGCTGGCGTGTGAGACGCAAGAGCCTGAGGGGCGGGTCACGCCCACGCTCGATGAGATTGTGGCGCGCGCGGTGGAGCGTGGCGTTGTCGAGCAGATCAGCCGCAGCCAGGTGCAGCGCATTTTGCAGGCCGGCGACGTGCGTCCGCACCGGGTCCAGCAATGGCTACATAGCCCAGACCCCGCCTTTCGCGAGAAGGTCAACGGCATTTGCAAGCTGTACCGGAAGGCGCCGCGAAACGCGGTGGTGCTCAGTATCGACGAGAAGACCGGCATTCAGGCCATCGAGCGTAAGCACCCAGGACGCGCACCCGCACCGGGGCGGCTGCGTCGGCGTGAGTTTGAATATATTCGTCACGGCACCCAGGCGTTGATTGCCGCGCTAGACGTGCATACCGGACAGGTGCTGGCAGAATGCCGCGACCGGCGCACCCAGGACGATTTGGTCGCTTTCATGGAGCGCGTGGCAAGCGCGTACCCGGGCAAACAGGTGCACGTCGTCTGGGACAACCTGAACACACATTGCGCCCAGGCCGTCTGGCAGGCGTTTAACGCGCGGCACGATGAGCGGTTTCACTTCCACTTCACGCCGTTGCACGCGAGTTGGGTCAATCAGATCGAACTCTGGTTTGCCCGCTACACGCGCCGGGTACTGCGCCATGCGAGTCACACTAGCATCGCGCACCTGCGCGAGCGCACCGAGCAGTTTATCCGCGCGCACAATCAGGCGGCACGCCCGTTCAAATGGAGCTTCCGGGGCTATCCGCTGCAAACCGGCGCATCGTAATCGAGAATCAACATGCCAGCCTTACCCACCAAACATTACGCTGCCAAATTGCAGCAGCAACTGCGCAGCCTGCTCGGCCACGAGCAGATCATCACACAAGCCTACGGGCGTCACCTGTTGATCAAACGTCTGGACGACGAGGAGCCGACCGTGGTGGCTCGGCTGACCGAACTCGGCCGCAATCGTTATGGCGCCGCCTTTCGCAACCATAGTGGGCGTTGGGAGCCGTTGCCAGGCGCAGGCTCGCTCGACGAGATGGCCCAGGTGGTCGTCACGCTCCTGGAGCCGTACCTACAGCCTGATAATTATTAAATCTATTTACGGGATGTTGTACTAGTAACCCAGAAGGTTCTTCCTCACATGCGCGAGGTGTGCCAATGTCGCTTCGCGTGCTTGCTCGATATCCCTGTCCTTGAGCGCCCTGACGATGGTGCGATGCTCGATCTGGTAGGCCGCCCGCCGCTCGGGCGTGACACTCTTGCGCTTCATCGCACCCCACTCGCCCGTTGCCCTGACGCGATTCATCGATTCGAATACGTCCAGCACGAAGTTGTTGTGCGCGGCGGCGGCAATCTGCCGGTGCAGCGCGCCGTCCCAATACTCGAACAGTTCCAGGCTGGTGGCGGCCTCAGCTTCGTCGCAGCACCGCTCCATCTCGGCGAAGTCCACCGCGGTGGCGTTGCGCACGATTAACTCCACCAGGGCGGGCTCGAAGACCAGGCGCGCCTCCATCAGGTCTGCCGGGCTGACGTTGGTCGTGGTTGCGGCACGCTCGACGCCGATCGTCTCCTGGATATCGTCGGCCACATAGGTTCCGCTACCTACGCTCTGGCGCAAGAGACCCTTCTCCTTCAACTGTGCGATCACGCGACGTACGGTGGAGCGCCCGATCTGGAACGTCTCGCTAAGCCTTCGTTCGGTCGGCAGTTTCTGCCCGGCGATCCACCGTCCGCTCCGGAGGTTCTCCAGAATCTGGTTCTTGAGAGCCAGCGCGCCCTGGATACCGTCTTCCTCGACAAGTTGCGTCATCCCTGTTTCCACCCTGTAACTGGCCAGCATTCTATCGCACTGGACTAAATTGGGCCAATTTGGGTTGGCGGCCGGGGCATTGCAGCGGCCTGAGTTTTATCAAAACTGCATTGACTGCCGGAAAACCTTGGCGTTTAATTGGGTTGTTATGGACTCAAAAACAACCCAATTAGGCCCAATTTATGAAGCTAGCCCGCATCCAGACTGCCACCGGCCCGCGCGTCGTCGCGATCTCCACCGATGGCAAGAGCTACTGCCAGACCTTCAGCGATGGCGTCGCCCATGAGGGCGACATGGAATCGCTGATCGGCAAGTTTGTCGACGGCGCCAGGCTGGCCAGTCCGCCCGCGGATGCCGCCTGGAAAACACTCGATGGAACGAAGCTGCTCGCTCCGCTGAGTCCCCGGCGCAATGTCTTTTGCGTCGGCAAGAATTACCACGAGCACGCCAGGGAGTTCCAGCAGTCAGGCTTCGACTCGTCGTCCAAGGATGGGGAACATGCCCCGCCCTTTCCTGTGATTTTCACCAAGGCACCAACTGCCATCATCGCCGACGGCGAGGCCGTCGATGCCCATCGCCAGATCACCTCGCAGCTGGACTACGAGGCGGAACTTGCCATCGTCATCGGCAAGCGCGGCAAGGCGATCTCGAAGGCGAATGCCTGGCAGCACGTCTTTGGCTACACCATCGTCAACGATGTGACCGCACGTGACCTGCAGCAACAGCACCGCCAGTGGTTCCTCGGCAAGTCCATCGACACCTTCTGCCCGATGGGACCGTGGATCGTCACGGCGGATGCCGTCGATGGCGCCAATCTGAAGATCCAGTGCCGCGTGAACGGCGAACTGCGCCAGGACGCCAATACCGCCGACCTGATCTTCGACATCCCGACGCTGATCCAAACGCTGTCCGCGGCCATGGAACTGCACCCCGGCGATGTGATCGCGACCGGTACGCCGGCGGGCGTCGGCCTGGGCTTCAAGCCGCCCAGGTTCCTGCAAGCAGGCGACGTGATGGAAGTGAGCATCGAGGGCATCGGCACCCTGACCAATCGCGTTGTCTGAGGGCAGCCCCGGCAGCGCAGTGCGCGTCGGGTGACAAAAAACAAAGCCTGGCAGACCTGCGCAATCCAGACGACGCGGGCTGCCCACGCCGGGGACGGCAGGAGACAAGATGAACAACAAATGGCTCTGCATCTCAGGAGCGACGCTGGTCCTGGCCGCGTCAGCGGTTTCGGCTCAGGATTCATGGCCCGCGCGGCCAATCACCATGGTGGTACCCTTCGCGCCCGGCGGCGTGGCGGACGCGGTGGCTCGGCCGGTCGCGGAAGCGCTCTCGCGCGAACTTCACCAACCGGTGGTGGTGGACAACCGGGGCGGCGCCGGCGGCGGCATCGGCATGGGCTACGTCGCCAAGGCAGCCCCGGATGGCTACACGGTCCTGATGGCACTGTCGTCCATCTCCATGATTCCGGAGGCGGACAAGGTCATCGGGCGCAAGCCGCTGTTTCAGCTCGATCAGCTCAAACCCATTGCGCGCTTCACGGCCGATCCCACCGTGCTGGTGGTACGCGCGGACAGCCCATGGCAGACCGCGAAGGACTTCATCACCGACGTGAAGTCGCATCCCGGCCGCTATAGCTACGGCTCGTCCGGCAACTACGGCACCATGCATGTGCCGATGGCCATGCTGGCCGACCAGGCTGGCCTTAGCATGCTCCACGTACCTTACACGGGTGCCGGCCCGGCGGTGGTTGCCCTGATGGGCGGCCAGGTGGATGCCGTCTCGACCGGCCCCTCCTCGGTCCTCCAGTTCATCAAGGGCGGCAAGCTGCGCGCACTGGCCCAGTGGGGCAACAACCGGCTCGCCGCGCTCCCCGATGTACCCAGCCTGATGGAACTGGGCCACAACGTCGAGTTCGCGCAGTGGTCGGGCCTGTTCGTGCCCGCCGGCACCCCCGATCCGGTCATCAAGCGCCTGCGCGACGCCGCGCGTATCGCGGCCGCCGATCCCAAGGTCAATTCGGTCATCCAGAACGCCGGTTCGCCGGTCCTTTATATGGATTCGCCCCAGTTCCAGGCGTATTGGGACAAGGATGCCGGCAAGATCGCCACGGCCGTGCGGAAGATCGGGAAGGTGGAGTAGGCAGTGCGGGGCGCGCTGCGGCGCCCCTGCCCTCTGCGGTGTCCTGGCCCGCTCCAGGGCACGAGCTTTTCCATGCGATGCGTCACTGTGGCAGGTACGGCGCGATGTTCTTGAGCGCGTTGGCAACGTAGGCTTCCTTTTCGCCCACGGGGGCGACGTAGTGAAGCGCCGCCGCAGCGGCCTCTGGCCCTTCGGCGCGGGCGATGATCCAGGCAGCCAGGTATGACGAGGCAAGGCAGCCACCCGCGGTAGCGACGTTACCGTGCGCGTAGAAGGGCTGGTTCAGAACTTCCACGCCGGCTTCTTGCACCCACGGCTTGGTGGTCAGGTCCGTGCACGCCGGCACGCTCCCCAGGAGGCCGAGCCTGGCCAGAATCAACGTGCCGGAGCACTGGGCCGCAATCAGCTGGCGACCAGGATCAAGCGCCAGGCGCCCCATCAGCTCCGAATTGCCGACGACCTCGCGTGTCTGCATCCCGCTGCCGATGACGACGGCATCGGCAAGCGGAGCGTCGTCGAGCAAGGATTGGGCACGAACGGTAACGCCGTTCATGGACGTGACTTCCGGCTTCGGGCAGCAGAGGGTCACGCGCCAGTCACGCTTCTTGATTCCGTTGAGGATGCCCAGAGCGATAAAGGAATCCAGTTCATTAAAGCCGTCGAAGGTAAGGATTGCGATGTGCATGGCGGTCCAAGGTGGCGAGATCGTGGAAGGAGACGCGCCCATCGTAGGCGAGACAAGGAATACAATCAAAAAATTGTCATGGATACATTGCGCGATGGCTGGATCCCGATACAAGCAACTGGTCGATGGACTCGCCGCCGAGATCCGCACGGGACGGCTGCGGCCCGGCACCCGCCTGCCCACGCATCGGCGCCTGGCCGAGCGCCACGGCCTGGCGCTGGTGACGGCGTCGCGCGTGTATGCCGAACTCGAGGCGATGGGGCTCGTTAGCGGCGAGGTCGGGCGCGGCACTTTCGTTCGCGAGATCGCCCTCCCCCCCGGCCGGGCCATCGATCAGCAAGCCGTGGCGGCGGGTCTGGTGGACCTGAACTTCAATTATCCGTCGCTACCCGGGCAGGCGGATCTGCTGCGCAGCGCCTTGCGCCAGCTTGCCGCTGGCGGTGACCTGGAGGCCATGCTGCGCTATGCACCCCATGGTGGCCGGATACACGAACGCGCGTGCGTCGCCCGGCACCTCGCAGCGCGCGGGCTGACGGCCGACGCGTCCACGGTGCTGCTCGTGGACGGCGCACAGCACGGCCTGGCGGTGACTGTCATGGCGCTGCTTCAGCCGGGCGACGTGGTCGCGGTCGATGCATTGACCTATCCGGGATTCAAGGTTCTCGCCGAGGCACAACGGCTGGAGCTGGCGCCCGTGCCGGCAGCCGGACAGGGGCCGGACCTGGACGCGCTGGAGCACCTGTGCTCGCGCCGCCGGGTCCGGGCCGTCTACACAATGCCAACCTTGCACAACCCACTGGGCTGGGTGACGAGCGAGAGTCGGCGCCGCCGCCTGGCCGCGATCGCGCGGCGGCACGGCTTGCTCATCATCGAGGACGGTGCCTACGCCTTTCTGGCCGACGACCCGCCGCCACCGCTGGCTGCGCTCGCGCCGGAGACGACGGTCTATGTCTCCGGCTTTTCCAAGAGCGTGGCGACCGGGCTGCGCGTGGGGTTCGTCGTCGCACCGCACGCATGGGTGCCGAAACTTGAACGGGCGATCCGAGCCACGACCTGGAGCACACCCGGTGTGACGACGGCGATCGCCTGCGCCTGGCTGGACGACGGTACGGTCGCGCGCCTTGAAGCAGAGAAACGGCGCGACGCCGTGCAGCGACAGGCGGTGGTCGGCGACGCCCTCGCCGGGATGGCGTGCGTGCGCCACCCTGCGTCTTACTTCGCCTGGCTTCCTTTGCCGGAAGAGATCCGCGCCGACCGGGTCGCGGCGGCGCTGATGCGCGACGGGGTCTCCGTGTCGACGGCCGAGCCCTTTGCCACGTCGCAGCATGTGCCGCACGCCCTCCGCCTGGCGGTCGGCTCGGTCGGGCTGGACAGTCTGCGGAGTGGTTTGCAGACCGTCCGGCGGGTGATCGGCGAGCAGTTTTACTGAAAACCTGGATGGCGGCCGGCATGCCTGCGTCTTTCCCCGAAACCGGTGGCGGGTTGCAGCGGCCGCTCGTCAATTGACGTGAGGCCTTCGGCACCTATACTCAAACCGGGTGATGGGCGGTTGGAGGCAAGCGCCTGGGGCATTGCGCTTCCGATTGTCGCCCTTCCGTCTTAAATCGACCGCACCGAAGACCGGCCGCCTGTTTCCCGCCGCGCGTCATGGAGTCCATCGCCTATCCCTATCAAATGCCACAGGAGCGGGGAACACTGAAATGTTTCCTGCTGGCTCTGTTCATGCACGTGCTGCTGGGCACACTGCTCTACTACGCGGTCCACTGGCAAAGCCGGACCCCGGCCGGCGTGGAAGCCGAGTTGTGGGACGCGGAACCCGACGTCTCGACCCAGCCCGTGATCCAGCCGAAGCGGGAGCCACCCCAGCCGGTGGTGAAGCCGGAGGAAAACGCCGACATCGCCTTGCAGGCGCGCAAGCGCCGCCAGGCAGCCGCGGCGGCCGAAGCAGCCAGGCAGGCTGAGCAGCGCGACCACAAGGCGCGCGAGGCCGAGCGCCAGGCGGCCGCAAAGCAGCAGCGGCTGAGCGAACTGGCACGCCTGCAGGCAATGGCCAACAGCGCCCCCGCCCCCGCTACTGACGGTGTGGGCGGCCGCGCCGGCAACGGCGCCGGCAGGGGTGGCACCGCCTCGCCAGGCTATGCGGACCGGGTGCGGCGCCGCATCTTGCCGAACATCATCTACACCGAAGAGGTGGCCGGCAACCCGACCGCGGTGGTCGCGGTGCATCTGGCCGCAGACGGCTCGCTGCTGTCGGTACGCCTCGCCAAGTCCAGCGGGAATGTCGGCTGGGACAACGCGGTGCTGCGCGCGGTGGAGCGATCCGATCCCCTGCCTCGCG
Organism: Cupriavidus sp. 05N40; assembly: GCF_056397305.1. NCBI lineage: Bacteria > Pseudomonadati > Pseudomonadota > Betaproteobacteria > Burkholderiales > Burkholderiaceae > Cupriavidus > Cupriavidus sp. 05N40. Next base: position 34,231 of record NZ_JBFTND010000032.1, on the reverse strand, counting down.
ACGAAAACGGCGTGGCGCCTCCCGACATCAACATCTACTTCCAGCCGAAGGAATAGGCAGCGCAAGCCAAGGTCAGCCTTCGGTCGAGTTGGCGGCCGCTTCCTGTCCTTGCGCATGACACTGCAGCATCTCCATGCCGCAAGGCGCGCCTCTACGCACGGTTTTGCGAATTGAACGCATCAAAGGTATTGCGTACGCATTCCACAATCCGGCCTGCCAGGAAGTTGAGCGGGAAATGGTCGGACGTGACTGCGAAGCTGCGGAACATCACCTCGCCCGAGAATGGAACCTCGCACGCGTCGGCGAGACCCAGCGCACGGCTCACGATCGGACTTACGATCGACACGCCGAGTCCCTTGCTGACCATTTTGCAGATGGTTGTGGCGTAGGGCGTTTCGATGGCGAGCACCCTGGATCCCGTCGGGAAATGCCGGTCGATCTCGCGCCGGTTCGCGCTTTCCGTCGGCAGCGAAATAAAGTGCTCCCCTTCGAAATCGGCGGGATCCAGAACGGCTCTTGTCGCCAGCCGATGTGAACCGGGAACGATGCATATTCCTTGCGCAGCATTGATTTCTTCATAGTGCAGACTGGGTAATTCGGTAGGGACAGAGCAGAATCCAATATCGCAAAACCCCGTCGCGGTCCATTTTGCCACCACGTCCGATCGCCCCATATTGAGCAGAACCGGGATATCGGGAAAATCCCGCCGGAAAACAGCAATGGCGTCCGGCAGCACGCTTTCAGCAATGGAGCCCACGGCGCCGACGCGGAGCAATCCGGTACCCCTGCGCCGTATGGAATTCGCGCTTTCGTCAAGAGACTCCAGGCCAATAAAGGCACGCTCGACGTCCGCATAAAATGCCTCCGCCTCGGCGGTGGGAATGAGCTTGGTGCCGATGCGCTGGAACAGTTCAAAGCCCACCTTGCGCTCCAACAATGCAATCCAGCGACTGATATTGGGTTGCGACGTATGCAAGAGCCCCGCCGCCGTGGTCATGGAACGCGACATCATCACGGCACGAAACGCTTCGATCTGCTTGAAGTTCATTGTCCGGGCTCCAGAAAGGACCGGATTGTGACACGCGCCGTGCTGCGCCGCGCCGGGGTGCCAGCCCCGCAACCCATATCGGAATTGTATAGGAAGCTACGAAACGCTGATTTGACGTATAGGTCCCTGGAAACCAAACTCGATACAGGTTTATTTCAAGAGAGTGTGAAAATGGAATCCAAAGTCAGCCGCCGCCTCAAACAACCTCCCGCGAAGGAGGTTATCCAGTACATTTTCCAGCCCCGCACCACGCGAGAATTCTTCACCAAGAATTTCGATGTACTTACACAGATCAACCTCGCTCACCTGGCCATGCTGGACCAGCAGGACATTCTCGACAAAACCACGACGGCAGCACTTGCCAATGCATTATTGAAAATGCAGCAGGATGGTCCCGAGGCCGTTGAGCTCGATGCGGCGAGAGAAGACGCCTATTTCAATTACGAAGCGCACCTGATCCGGCTTGTCGGCCAGAATCTCGGTGGCCGCCTGCATACGGCACGGAGCCGCAACGATATTGGCGCGACCAATGACAGGATTCGCGCGCGCGGCTTTGTGATCCGGATTTGCGCTGCGCTTATAGAGCTRTGCGATGCCGCGCTGAACCAGGCGGCCCGGTACGCCAGCCATGTCATGCCAGGCTATACCCACATGCAGGCCGCCCAGCCGATCACGTATGGCTATTACTTCTCGGCGCTGGTCGAGGCATGGTCCCGGGACATCGACCGGTTGTTGCATGTGCTGGAAACCCTAGACGGCTGCCCGATGGGGGCGTGTGCACTCGCCGGTACGTCGTTCCCGATCGATCGCACCCTGACCAGCACCTTGCTTGGCTTCAGCCGGCCGCTCGGCAACGCGCTGGACAGCGTAGCGTCACGAGACTTTGCCCTGGAGCTGAGCGCAACGCTCTCGATCATGATGATTACGTGCAGCCGGATGGTGCAGGATTTCTATATCTGGTCGACGCCCGAATTCGGCTTCCTGGTGTTTCCGGATAGCATCGCGGGGACGTCAAGCATCATGCCGCAAAAGAAGAATCCGGTCGTGCTCGAGTACCTGCGCGGCAAGACCGCGCATCTGATCGGGCTCACCTCGGCCGCGCTGACGACGGTGAAGTCCTCGCACTTCACGCATTCCGGCGACAGCAGCCGCGAAAGCACGCGAACCTGCTGGGAGAGCTGCGAAGAAGCGCAGAAATGTCTTGAACTGATGAAGCTGCTTGTGCAGGACGTGCAGCCCGATCGTGAGCGCATGGCGTCGCGTGCGGCGGCCGATTTCTCCACGGTGACCGATCTCGCCGACCTGCTTGTCAGGAAGGCCGATCTTTCGTTCCGCGATGCCCATCACATCATCGGCGCCGTGGTGCGGCGCGCACTCGACGATGGCCTGCCGGCCACCGCGATCACGCCAGCGATGATCGATGCCGCGGCAGAACAGCAGGTCGGACGACCGGCAGCGCTTTCGGCGGAGGACGTTGCAAAATGCCTGGAYCCGATCTGCAATGTCAATGGACGCCAGTCGTACGGTGCGCCCGCGCCACAAGGCGTGCTCGAGCGGCTCGATGCACAGCGACTCGCGCTCGGCATGCGCGCCGACACCCTGGAGGCCACCGACAAACGGATTCGCGAGGCATCCGCATTGCTGGAGCAGCGTACCCGGGCGCTTGTCACGCCTGACCACGCGCCGCTGGCCCGGGCGCAGGCGATCTGACGTTCGAGAGGAGACAACCATGTTCAAGTTCACCGCAGTGCTGGTTGCTGCCATGGGGTGCTGCTCTGTCGCCGGCGCGCAGGGGTATCCCGACAAGCCGATCGACCTCGTCGTGCCCTTCGCTCCTGGCGGGACCGTGAACCTCACCGCGCGGCTGCTGGCGACCCGCATGTCCCAGGTGCTGGGGCAACCGGCCATCGTCGATAACAAGCCAGGCGCTGGCGGCGCCATCGGCGCGGCGTTCGTCGCCAAGGCGCGCGCCGACGGGTACACGCTTCTGTATGCAACGATGGGCAATCAGGTCATCCAGCCGCTGCTATCGAAGAACCTGACGTTTTCCCCGTCGAAGGACCTTGCGCCGATCGCGCTCTTCGCTACGGTACCAAACGTGCTGGCCGTCTCGGCGAACACGCCAGCGAAGAGCATGGCCGAGCTAATCCAGTATGCGAAGGCCAATCCTGGAAAACTCAATATGGGGTCGGCAGGCCAAGGGTCCGTCAACCACATGATCGGTGAGCTTTTCATGCTGCGCACGGGCGTCAGGTTCACGCACGTGCCATACAAGGGTGCCGGGCCGGCAACGGCCGATCTCCTTGGGGGCCAGATTCAGATTCTCTTTGCGAATCTTCCRGGCCTGCARCCGTATGYGAAGKCSGGSAARATCCGGCTGCTCGGCGTGGCCAGCCGGCAAAGAAATGCGGCAATCCCCGATGTGCCGACCTTCGGTGAACTTGGCATCAAGGACGCGGAAACGGAGTCGTGGTCAGCGCTGATGGCGCCCGCCGGAACCAGCGCGGAGGTCATCAGGAAGCTGCAAGACACCGTCAGGTCCGTCGCCACCGAACCGGCAATGGTCAGCCAGCTCACAGCCCAGGGGGCGCGGCCGTTCTATGGCACCGGCGAAGACCTGAACAAGGTGATCGCCGAGGACAACAAGCGTTGGACCGAGGTGATCAAGCGCGCCAACATTCAACTGGACTGACGGTACCGAGTTATTGCCAGAGAGTACCCCCCGGGCATCTCGACGATCCGGACGCCGTTGGAATCTGCGGCTCAGACAAAGGCGGCGTGCAGCCCGGTCAAAGACCGGGCTTCGTCGATCGCACCGGGGAAGCAGCCCAGACAACCCATTTCGCGGCACTGGCCGATCCCACGAGTTACTCCACTCTCCAGACAGAAATACCAGATGACAGACCGTGACGTTCTCGTACCGCCGACACTGCAACCAATCATCGAGCGCGCTGGCTACGCGCCCGCGCTCAAGGTCGGCTCTACCGTTTACTGCGCCGGACAGGTCGGGCGTACTGCAGACCTTGAAGTGATTGCCGATCCTGAAGCGCAATTCCTCGCTTGCTGGGAAAACCTGCGCGTACTGCTGGAAGCGGCCGGTTGTACTTTCGAGGACGTTGTCGATATGACGACGTACCATGTGCAGATGCGTCAGCACATGCCGCTCTTCCGCGAGGTGAAGAATCAGGTGTTTCCACGCGGGACGTGCGCATGGACCGCCATCGGTGTCTCAGAGCTTGCGCATCCCGGCCTGCTTGTCGAAATCAAGTGCGTGGCAGTGAAGCGAGATGCGGCAGCGGCAGGACTGTCCGCCAACTGTTGAAGACTTGCGTGGCAAGAGCCGAGCGGCCTCAGCAGGCGCGCGTCGCTTGCCGGCCGGTCCTGGCCAGCCGGCAGCGCACCCGCGGATGGCCGGATCGACCCGCGGATTCAACCGGTCAACGCAACGGATTCGTGGAATCGTTCGGCTGGTGTATCGAAGTCTGGTGTCCTTCGGGGGCGCTCATTGAGCCCCCCTCCCCGTGCCGCTTCTAAGCGGCAATCGATAATACGGACTTCCCGATCTGCTGCCGTTGCTCGATCATCGCATGTGCCTGCTCCACATCGGCAAAGCCATAGCGCTTCGCGATGGGCATATGGAGCTGCTTCGAGGCGAGCGCCGCGAAGATGTCATCCGCGCGTCGCTGTACCGTCTCGGGATCGGACATATGGTCTGCCAATCGAGGCCGGGTCAGGAACAAAGAGCCGCTTTCCCCCAGTTCCATGGGGTCCAGATCGTCCACCGATCCGGAAACGTTGCCGTAGTTGATCACCAGCCCGCGCTTGCGCGTGGCGCGGAAGCTGTCGCGCAGTGTCGCTTTCCCGACCGAGTCGAATACCACATCAACACCATGGCCCCGCGTGGCTTCGCGTATTGCGTCGGCGAATCGGCCGTGGTCGTAGAGCATGGCGTGATCGGCGCCGAGGCGACGCGCCACGGCACACTTTTCCGGCGAGCTGCCCGTCGCAAAGACAGTAACGCCGGCGGCCTTGCCCATCTGTACGAGCAACTGTCCGATGTTGCCCGAGGCGGCGTGCACCAGGCAGGCCTGCCCGGCATGCAGCCTGGCCACCTCGTTGAGCAGATAGTGGGCGGTGCTGCCCTGGAAGAGACTGGCCGCCGCCTGATCGTAGGCGATGTCGTCGGGCAACCGGACCGCGAGCCCCGCCGGCACCCGAGCGTACTCGGCATAGCTGCCCCATGCGATGCACCAAGCCACCCGGTCGCCGGGCGCGAAGCGGCTTACTTCGCTACCTACATGGACCACCTCGCCGGCTCCTTCCATACCCAAGGTGCATGGGAGCCGCACTGGGTAGGTCGTCGACATCGCATATTTGCCCTGGCGCGTATGCACGTCCATGAAGTTGATGCCGRCGTAGGCGACTTTCACAACGATGTCGCCGGGGCCGGGCTCCGGTGCCGGTATTTCCCGGCGTTGCAGGACTTCGGGGCCGCCATAGCTCTCGATCATGATGGCTTTCATTTTGTTCTCGGAAGTTGGTTGTATGTATAGAAAAGCGATGTCCAGGTAAGTCAGCTCGGTTCGATGCCGCTGGAGCGGATCAGTTGTTGCCAGCGGCTTCTCTCGGCCTTGACGTAGGCTGCAAATGCCTCTGGTGTCCCCCCGCCTGGCTCATTGCCCTGGGATAACAGGAGGGGTCGAATCTCGCGGTCCTCGAGCGCTTGATTGACGGTCTTGTTGAGAATCTGGACCATGGACGTCGGCAAGCCGGCGGGGCCAACCAGCCCCTGCCAGTTCTCCACCTGAAATCCGGGGACGCCTGCCTCATTCAAGGCTGGGACGTCCGGCAGCAATGGCGAACGCCCCTTGCTGGTAATCGCTAGAGAGCGCACCTTGCCCATACGCGTTGCCGGCAGCGCCGAGTACATCGGCTCGAACAGGAAATCAAGGCGGCCGCCCAACAGGTCGACCATCGCGCCGGCGCCGCCCTTATAGGGGATATGTACCAGGTTGGTGCCAGTCATGGATTTCAGCAATTCGCCGGAAAGATGATGCGCGCCGCCCGCTCCGCTGGAACCATAAGACAGGCCGGTGGCGCTGGCCTTGGCGGACCGTATCAAGTCGGCCACCGTTCTGTACGGCGAATCCGGCCTCACCAGCAACAGCAGCGGGCCGCGCTCAATCAGCGCGATCATTGTCAGGTCCCTGGCCGGATCGAACGAGAGGTTGGCAAACAGCGAAGGATTGACACTCAACGGGCCAAGGTTGCCGATGCCAAGCACGTAGCCATCGGGCCTCGCCCGTGCCACGTATTGCGTACCGATGTTTCCCGCGCCGCCGGGCCGGTTTTCCACCACGACCGGTTGCGCCAGGGCAGTGCTCATGAAGCGGCCCACCTGGCGTGCCCGCAAATCCGCGCTTCCGCCGGCGCTGTAGGCGACGACAAGGGAAATCGGCTTCACGGGATAGCGCTCGCCGGCGCGCGCCACCGCTAGTGGGGCGGCGCCGAGCAAGGTCAAGGCAATGCGGTTGAAGTCTCTGCGATTCATAGGTTTTCCTGCTGGTTCGTAGGTGACTCCATAAGCGCAATGACCATGCCACATGCCGGAGCGAAACCAGGCGTAGCGTAAGCGATTGATTATTAACGGAAAATTTAGTCTCCGGGTCACCAGGACAACAAAAGAACAGATTCACATTGGAACGCTATCGTTTCACTTTGAAACGAACGAATGAAACGCTAAACTGGCACCACCAGTTACGCCACCCGACGCTCCTCATGGAAGAACCCCCAAAGCCACGCCGCCCCGTGATCATTGGCGTAAGCGCCTACCAACTCGCGGAGCACATCCGCGACGTGGGTGCGGCGCTTCACGCGCGCGCGCAAGTGAGCGTGGTCGACGCCCATTTTGAAGAGGCGCTCGCCGAGATTCAGCGTCGGCAGGAAGCGGCGCCGTGCGACGTCGTGGTCTCAGCCGGAGCAAATGCGGAATTCCTGCGCAGCCACTTGTCGATTCCGGTGGTCTCCGTACGCGTCGGCGGCCATGATGTGATGGCCGCCATCGTCCGGGCCAGGGCAATCTCCGAACGCATCGCCGTGGTGCTCCACCGCGATGCCGGTGATGACATGGCGAAGTTTGCGGAAGTGTTTGCATTGCCAATTGCATTTCGGTCGTACGAGTCCGCCCCGGACGTCCGCAACGTGATCGACGAGCTGCGGCGCCTGGACACGCGCGTGGTCGTGGGCGCGGGCGTAGTGATGCAGGCGGCAGCCGCGGCGGGCATGGCGGGGGTGTTCCTCTATTCGGTCGACTCGGTGCGGCTTGCACTGGAAGACGCGATCGCCCTGGCGAACGCGAAGGCAGTCGAGCGCTCGCGGTATTCGCTGCTGAACAGCGTCCTTTACCACCTTGGCGATGGCGTTGTCGCGCTGGATGCTGCCGGCCGGCTGATCGCGGCCAATCCCGCAGCGGAGAAATTACTTGGCAGTCCCCTCATCCCATCTACCGGGAAAACGCTCTCGCTACCATTCCCTGCCTTGCGCCCAGGACGCGCCCTGTCAGATGGCGAGCATGACAGCGGCGCCGTCGAGGAGATCGACGGACGCACGGTAATCGTTGACCGGGCGCCGCTGTACGAAGGGAATGCGCGCGTTGGGGCGGTACTGACCCTGCGCCAGCCGACACGCGTCGAGAAGGCCTTTAACCGGCTTCGAACGCATCGGTACACGCACTCGCAAACAGCCAGGTACAAACTTGAGGACATCGTAGGCGCCTCGCCAGCCATGGCCGCCACCATCACCCGTTGCCGAGTTGCGGCCGAGCGCAGCGATGCTACGGTCCTCATCACAGGGCCAACCGGCGTCGGCAAGGAACTGCTTGCCCAAGGCCTGCATAACGCCAGCCGCCGACGGCGGCACCCGTTCCTGGCGGTCAATTGCGGCGCATTGCCTGAGACGCTGCTGGAGACGGAACTCTTTGGCTACGAGGAAGGCGCCTTCACCGGCGCGCGGCGAAACGGCAAAGCAGGCCTGTTCGAAGCCGCCAACGAGGGAACGGTCTTCCTCGACGAGGTGGCGGAGATGCCATCGCTATTGCAAACGCGGCTGCTGCGCGTCTTGCAGGAGCGGGAAGTGACGCGAGTCGGCGGTACCGACACGATGCAGGTCAATGTCCGGATCGTTGCCGCCACGCATCGGGACCTGTGGGAGCGCGTGCGCGAAGGCGCCTTTCGGAAAGATCTCTTCTATCGCCTTAGCGTGCTGCGCGTCCAGGTGCCACCACTGTGCGAGCGCCCCGAGGACCGCGACTCCCTCACTACGGCGCTGGTAAGTGCCGCGATGCGGCGGGTGCAACTTGCAGACTTGCTTGACGCTGTCCTGCCTGCCGCCCTGGTCGTCGCCAGACAACACGCCTGGCCAGGTAATGTCCGCGAGCTTGAGAACTTCGCCGAGCGTGTTGCCATGGCTTGTCTCGAAGCCGGCGCGGCAGTCCCGGGAAGCCAACTGGCCGCGCTTCTCGACCGTGATGCGTACCACTACGATTCACTGGTCGCCATGCCGGAGCCCCCCGACACCACGCTCTCTGGCATGACCATCGCCAATGTGAAGGAGGTTCTCAATGCGTGTGGAGGAAACCGTACCCTGGCCGCAAAACGCCTGGGTATTGGTCGCTCCACGCTATGGCGCCTCCTCAAGAATTAGCGATTGCTCAGGAGTTTGCCTTGCATAAGGTGGCCACGCGGTCTTAAGTGTGTTGCGTCGTGGCCCCCGATCACCCGGCCAGATCGGGGGGCTCCGGGACAAATCAGTCAGAAGGCCCGATCACTCAGGCTTGACACCCGCTTCGGCAATGACTTTTTCCCAGCGGAGTTTTTCTGATTCGATGAACCGTGCGCCGTCCGCGCGCGACATCGGCATCGGATAGGTGCCGAGGTCTTTCAGTCGGTCGATGAAAGGCTGCTGGGTCAGGCTCTGGTTCACGGCAGCATTGATCCGATCGAGCACAGGCAGCGGCGTGCCCTTCGGCGCGAATACCGTGAACCAGCCCTTGGCGACCAGTCCCGGCGCCACGTCCTTGGCCAGGGGAATGCCGTCGAGGCCGGGCAGGCTTGCATCCGATGTCACCGCAAGCGCCTTGAGCCGTCCCCCGCGCACGAGCGGCACCAGTGGCGCGATGCCATCGACATAGACCGGGATGTCGCCTTTCACAACGGCCTGGATGGCCTGCGTGGTGCCGCTGAAGCTGACCTGCCGGAACTTCGTCTTCTGCAGCTGCCCCATCATCTCGGCCGTCAGGTGCGGCACCGAGCCGCGCGTGGGGCTGCCGATCACCACATCGTCCGGACGGGCCTTGCCCTCCTTGAGCACATCGGACAGCGTCTTGTAGTGCGTGCCCGGGCCGGCCACGAACATCATCGGCGTATAGGCCAGCGTTGCCGCCACTTCGGTATCGCGCCGGATATCGAATTTCGCTTCCTTGTACATCACGGGCGTGGTCACGGCGGCCGCCGCATGAAAGAGCACCAGCGTGTAACCGTCGGCGGGCGCCTGCTTGAGCGCGCTCATGGCAACGATGCCGTTGCCGCCCGGCTTGTTCTCCACGATCACCTGCTGCTTCCATGACGCGGCCAGGCGCTCGGCCATTTGCCGCGCGATGATGTCCGGCGCGCTGCCCGCAATGGAAGGGACGAGAATGCGGACCATCTTGTCCGGATACGCATTCGCGCCGACAGGCAGCGCAATGATGGAACCGGCAAGCATGGCCAGTGTAATAAAGGGGCGCTTCATGATGTCTCCAACGTCTGGCGTACCGGCAACCCCACCGGCGCCGGCACTTATTTGATACACAGTCAAATCAGGATTGTAGTTTTATTGACTGCATATCAAATAAGGAGAAACCACTACGAGCGCGCGTGGGTCGAAGTGACGAGAATGGCCCCGCCTATGCGGCGCGCGCGCTCTTCTTTTTCGCGGGTTTTGCGTCGCGCGGCCAGGCTTCGATGCCGTCGAGCGTAATGCGCAGGCCCTCTTCAAAGGCCGTGTCCGAGGAGAGATGGGAGAACGCCTTGCTGACAAAGCGCGCCCCTGGATATTGCTCGGCCGATACCGATTCGAGCTTGTTCTGGATAAATGCCTGGTGGTAGGCCGGCAATTGCCGCGAGGCTTCGGCCATGCTGGCCGAGACAAGGTATTGCGCCAGGAAATGATACCCAAGCGCGACCTGCTCCGCCGTGAAGCCGCCCTGCATGATGGCCGATGTCATGCGATTGAAGAATTCCAGGCCGTAGTCGGTCTCGCCCGGTTGCACGTCCTGGAACAGGCGATACCGGTTATGCGACGCCACATAGTTGCTGACGCCGGGATTCTCCACTGCCACCTGGAAGCTGAGCCGCGCGATGTGCTCGACGTCCGCCCGCCAGTCGCCGGTCAAGGGCGCCACGCGCTGGATCCGCTGGCGGTAGTAATCGTTCAGTACGCCGGAAACCAGGTGGTCCCGCCCGCCCAGGTAGTAGTGGATCAGCCCGGGCGCCACGCCGAAATCCTTCGCGAGCTGGACCATGGAAATCTGGTCCAGAGGCATCGTCTTGGTCAATTTGATCGCGTGCTGCAGGATCGTCACGCGGCTGAGCATCGGCTCGGTACCGATCGGCGACTCCGTCTTGGGCGGACGCCCGCGACGGCGAGGTGCCGGACTGGATGGTTGCGGTGCGGCAGCCTTGACTGCTGGCGATTTACGTGCGGCAGGCATGATCGAGGGACGAAGCGGACCGCTTCGGAATTGGTAGTATGCCAATTCTATCCGCGTTCGCCCGTCCTGCCAGCTATTGCCCCGCCCTAGGCCGATGCGGCAGCCGCCACGGCTCCATGTCGGCTGCCCATCCTGTAGCGCCCCAGAGACAGCACCAGCGCGGCAGCCACCAGCAATATGCAGGGCAGTATCAGCAACGGCAGATCGTAGTTCCCGCGTGCGTCGAACCACGCGCCCAGGCCGATCGGGCCGATCACGGCGCCAAGCCCGTAGCCAGAGAACGCAATCCCGAACAGCGAGCCGAACGATGTCAGGCCAAAGTACGAGCGGACAAGATAGGAGATCAGATCGCCTTCCGCGCCGATCGTCAGCCCGATCAGCATCGTGGCAATCAGCAGTGTGTTGTAGTCGTTCGAGCCGCGCAGCAGGAATACGCCGATGGCACCGCCCACGAAGAACACACTGGCCACCAGCGGCGCGTGAATGCGATCGATCAACAGGCCAGTCAGCAGGCGCCCCGCCAGCAGGCCGATGCCGACCGTCGACCCACTGCGCGCCGCCATTGCCGCATCGAACCCCCGATCCGCGAACAACGATGGCAGATGCGGCCCGAGGGACAGCGTTGCCGCCGAACTCAAGATGAATACGCACCAGATTGCCCACAGCCGATAGCTGCGTAGCGCCGCCGCCAGTGGCACACCCTCCGGCGCGGGCGTTGCCACCCGCCCCACCTTGTGCCCGGCCCGGAGCCGCTCGCGCAGCAATCCGCACGCCAGCAGCGACAACACGATCGAGCCAGCCGCAAGGCCTACATAAGCCATACGCCAGCCAACTGTCGTCACCAGATACTGCGCGATGATCGGCAGGATGACCGTGCCCACGCCGAGCCCGCACATGGCGATGCCCAAGGCCAGGCCTAGTCGCCGGTCGAACCATTGTGGCAACACGGCCAGGTAGCCCAGCACCGAGGTAGCGGCGCCCGAGACGCCCACCACAATGGACAATGCTACCCAGATCAGCATGCTGCCGTTCTGGAGCGCCATCGCCGCCGTTGCCAGACCGAACACGATTGCCGAACATGCGATCACGCGACGGATGCCAAAGCGGTCCATCAGCGCGCCAACAATCGGACTGACGATCGCCAGCCCAAACATCGAAGCCGCGTAGGAAAGCGATGCCTGAGACCGCCCCCAGCCGAACTCCGCGGCAAGTGGCCTGACGAAGACACCGGCAGTGGCATTGAACAGCGGTGCATAGCCAGCCATCATGCCGAGCGCGGCGCCAAGAATCACGCCCACGTAGATCCAGACAGACACGCGAGGCGGCGCGTTGGGGACGGGTTGCATGGAGTAGTCTCCTTGTTGGCGGTGCCGCCTTATACGGACGGCTACCTCTTTGTCGGAATGTTGCGATCAGCGCAGGCCGGTCTGGCTGCCCAGGTAGGCGCCCGCGCCCGGCGCCGTAGCCGCGATGCCCAGCTTGCGCATCATCTGCCGCGCCGTACAGATGGCAGTGGATGTCACGGGAATGCCCAGTGCCTGTTGCGCGGGCTCGATGGCCGCCAGCGACGGCATTTGCACGCAGGCCGACAGCACCACGGTATCCACGCCCTTCACGTCCAGCCGCTTGACGTCTTCCAGCAACTGCAGCGGATCACGCTCGCCGACTTCCAGGTTGTCGAGGATCGAAAAATTGATCACATCCCTGACCTCGATGCCTTCGTGCTCGATGTATTCGACTACCGTCCTGGTCAGCGCATCGCTGTAAGGCGCCATCAGCGCGATGCGGCGCGCGCCAAAATCCTTCAGTTCATCGACCAGCGCACCGGCCGATGTCATGATCTGCGGGCGATACGGCGCATCGGCAATCGCCCCGCCCAGTTCCTCGATCACCTGCCGGTGATAGCCCATGCCCATGCACATGGTGGCCACCAGGCACGCCGTGCTCATGACATCGACGCGCGCATCGGCCAACTCCAGTGCGCAGCGACCCATGTCGCGGTTCATCCTCTCCAACTCCTCGGCCACCACGCGGTGCATGCGCACCCGGCTGGCGTGGAAGCTGAACCGCTCCGGCAGCGCCTGCATGCGGGCGGCGAAGATGGCGGGCACCTCGCGCTCCATCGTGATGTTGGAGCTCGGCACAATTTGTCCGATTCGAAACTTCATCATTGGCAATTCCAGGAACGTTCAGGGGGCGGGAGAATAAAAGCGGTTCAGATCCGCGCGCAGGGAATCGGGGATCGGCGTGCCTTCGCGCCGGTCCAGGCGCACGCAGATCGGCGAGAACATGGCATCGAACACCGCTGCGCCATCGGGGCGGCGCGCCACGCAGCGGATATCAAAGGATCTCGTGCGAATGGCTTCCACGGTGCAGGCGATGTCGATCTCGTCATCGGGCCAGAGCGTGCCGATGAACTCGAAACGGATTGCCTTGCATGGCGTGCCCACGCCGTGGACCTCGCCCAGCCTGCCGTCACCGCCGGCCATGTACGCGGTGTAGAGCCCTACCGCGCCCAGCAGGTAATCCGTGAACCGGCCCGTGTAGACCACACCAGCCGGATCGCAGTCGCCCCACCGCACCTTGCGCCTGACGACGAATGGGCTCTCGCTCAGCACGTACTCCGTGGCGTTGATCATGGCTGTCCCACGATGGTGCTGCCTGTCACACCGCCGGCGGCGAGTTCCGCCATCAGGACCGGAAACTGGGCGCGCAGCCGCTCAGCATCCACGCGGCCCGTGCGGGTCATGAAGCGGAACACGAACTCGTGCGGCGTCGGCAGATCCATCCATTCACGGATGCGCTCGTACCAGTTGTACGACGCCTCGGACGCGCTGATCAGCTTGGCCTTCTCCGGCTTGCGCACGGCCTCATACTGCTGCAAAGCGGCGGGGACGTCATCGGAATGGGCCATGATCGCATCGGCCAGCGCCATCGCATCTTCCATGGCGATGCGCGTACCCGACCCGATTGAAAAGTGCGCGCTCGTCAGCGCATCGCCGATCAGCACCTGCTTGCCGACATGCCAGTTCGCATTGAGGATGACAGGGAACTGGCGCCAGACCGAATTGTTCGACACCAAGCCGTAGCCGGCCAGTTCCGGCGCGAACACCTTCTCGAACAGTGCCTGCCGGGCTTGCGCGCTCATCGCCTCCATGCCGAAGTCCAGCCAGGTCTGGTGGTCGCACTCGGCCACGAACGTGCTCATCGAATCCGAGTATGGGTAGTAGTGCGCGACGAAGTAGCCGGCCTCGAACTTGCGGAACACCAGTGCGGGGCTCGGGAACGGCTTCTCGACGCCGTACCAGGCGAAGTGGTTCGTCAGGGTGCGACGCGTGGTGCCGAAGCCGGCTTCATTGGCCGCGCGCAGTTGCGAGTTGATGCCGTCGGCACCAACGACCAGGTCGGCATCGATGGCGTCGAAATCGGCAATACGCTTGTTGTACGTTACGCGCACGCCAAGCTCATGCGCACGCTGCTGCAGGACGGACAGCAGGCTGATCCGGGGAATGGCGCCACCGCCGGCGCCCGGTTTCTTCATGACGATCGGGTGCTCGCGGCACACGATCGAATGCTGATCATTGAACCGCATGATCCTGGCTAGCCGATCCACGACAATCGGCGACGCCGAGCGCAGGTTCGACAACCCCGTATCGGCCAGCACCACGCCAAAGCCGAACGTGGCGTCTTCGGGGTTCTGCTCGTACACGTCGATGTCAACATTCGACACTCTCTCCTTGAGCAGAATTGCGAGGAACAGGCCGGACGGGCCGCCGCCGATGATGGTCACTTTCATTGCGCGCCTCGCGGAGCAATCACCAGCGCATCCATGTCGAACTGGCGAATCTGGCCCGCCAGCCCGCCGGTCAGCGCGCCGTACCAGACCGCGGGCTTGAAGCCCAGCTCCTTGCGGCGGAACTGCAGCGTCGGATTGCCGTCGATGCGCACATAGCCGTTGCCCAGCGCCGTGGCCAGGTATCCATCGGTCTTGCGCGCCACGTCGATCAGCGGCGCAAACTCGGGCACGTCGAGTACATAGATCGATGCCTTGTCCTTGTCCGCCACCGCCTCGATGCGCTCCGCCTTGCGCTGCCACACCGGATCGATCGATGCGAACGCCGCGCCTTTGTCGCGTGCGCATTCCAGTTCGATGGCCGAATCCATGGTCAGCGCGGCATCGTGCATGTCGGCATCGCTGAACGCACGCACCTGCCAGGTGATCTCGATCGGATAGCCGTTCGGGTCGTTGAAGTAGATGGACTCGATGACCTCGTGGCGGATCTGGTAGCGCAGCGCAATGCCCACGGCTTCCACACGCTGGCGCCATTGCAGCAGTTCGGCCTCATCGCGGACCCGCCATGCCGTGTGCGTGGCACGATCCTGATAGTGCTCGCGAACCGTCAGCCAGTCCGGGCGTTCGGTGCCGATGTAATAGAAGAAGGCGATGGTGCTGCCGTTGCCGCTATCGAAGAAGAAATGCAGGAAATCGGCATGATTGTCCGGGCCCCAGCCCTTGGCCGAGATGGCGTGGACCAGCGGCAGGCCAAGCAGGTCGCGGTAGAAATGCACCGTCTCGGCCAGTTTCCAGGTAGGCCTGGCGGTGTGATGGACGCCGTGCAGCGCGACAGCGGGCACGTTGGCTTGGGCGGCTTGCGTGGATTGGGTCATGTCACTTTCCTTCGTCACTTGGCTTGCTGAACAATGCTTGTTGCGGCCTCGGCCTGCAGGACTTGCACGATGTGGTCGCGCAGCAGCACCTTGCTGAGCTTGCCCGAGGCGGTGAGTGGAAACTCCGGGATGATTTCCAGGCGCTCCGGCCACTTGAACTTGGCCAGCCCGGCGTCCTGCAGGTATCCGGTCAGCGCCGGCAGCGTCAAGCCAGCCGCGGCGGCGGCGGGCTTGAGCTGCACAAAGGCACAGACGCGCTCGCCGTAGACCTTGTCGGGCATGCCTACCACGGCGCAAGCCAGGATCGCGGGATGCTGGTTGATGACGTTCTCGAGCTCTTCAGCGTTGATCTTCTCGCCGCCACGATCCACCACATCCTTGATGCGGCCACGGAAGAAGTAATAGCGCTTGCCGTCGACCACGCTTGACGACATCAGGTCGCCCGAGCGGTAGAAGCCGTCGGCGGTAAAGCGCGCGACGTCTTCCTGTTCGGACTTGTAGTAGCCACCGATCGTATAGGGGCCGCGAAACAGCGCTTCGCCTGGCTCGCCGTCGGCGACGACGTCTTCGGTGCCCGGGTGCACGATCCGCACCTCGTCGGCGGCGGACACCGGGTGGCCGATCGACTGGTCGCGGATCTCCTGCGGATCATCCGGCCGCGTGAACATGATCACGCCTTCGGTCATGCCGAAGATATGGTGCGTAGGCGAGCCCGTCAGACGCGTCAGATTGGCGGCGTTCTTGGGCGCGATGAAGTTGCGCCGCGCCTTGTCGGCGGCCGTGCCGCGCAGCAGTGCCGGCGCGATGCGGTTCAGGATCGGCCCGGCCACGCCAAACCAGGTCGGTTCGTAGTCGCGGACCAGCGCCTGCAGTGTGTCATCCGAGATATCGGGCGCCACCGTCACCTTCGCGCCGCTCAGCAGGAACGGGCCGAAGAAGCAACCCATATTGAGGTTGTGCATGTACGGCGTTGGGAAGAACAGCACGTCTTCGCGGGTGTAGCCGTTGCACGTTGCCACCGCGCGCATGTTGTACAGGTACTCGTTCTGGAAGCGCGGGATGATCTTGGGCACGCCGGTGGTGCCGCCTGACAACTGGAACACGGCGGCCTGGAACGGCTCGTGCTTCACATCGGCCAGTACTTCCCGGGCGCGCGCCAGCGGCATGTCGCGGATCAGGTCGGCCAGCAACACAGCGCGGCCACGGCGTACCCCCCGGGCCTGCAGGATGATCTTGAGGCTCGGCACCTCGGCCTGCATTTCCTCGGCAAAGGCCACATCATCGAACTTGGGATCATCGCCCTGCACAAAGTGCAGCCGCGCTTCGCACAGCTTGCCCAGATAGCCGATTTCGAGCTTGCGGAACGCCTGCAGCGAGCACAACGGAATAATGCCGGCCTTCAGGCAGCCGAAGAAGGCCAGCARCAATTCGTTGCTGTTGCCGCACTGGAAGATGGCGCGGTCAAGCGGCCTGAGTCCGAGTGCCAGCAACGCGGCACCGAGCCGATCGGTCTGCTCGTCGAGCGCCTGATATGTGAATTCCCCCTCGGGGCCGACCAGGGCCAGGCGATCCTTATTGTCGCGAAATGACTGGCGGAAGGCGCCAACCAGCGTTTCGCCGGTCAGATAGCCTTCCGCCACGTACTGGCGCAGGCGGCTTTCGTCGGGGTAGCGCACGCCGTCGAGCAGCACTGACGGGCGCAAATGGGTGGGTTGCAGCATATCTGTCTACCTCTGTATTTGTCTTTGTTCCTGCAATCTGGCTCAAACCATCGTTTCGCGGAGCCACTCGACGATGAGTCGGCCTGCAATACGCTGCCCCGCTTCCTCCTCACGGCTGAGGGCCATGCCGTGGTGGTTGCCGCGCACGCGGACGTGGCGCTTGTGCGGCGCCGGGATCTGGTCGTAGATCGCGCGGATGTCGGCGGGAAAGGTGCACTGGTCGCCCGTGTATTCGAGCAACAGTGTCGGCTGATGCAGCGCACCGAGCGTCCTGTCCAGTGCGGCATTCGACGACAGGCCGGACCATGTGGAAAGCCACGATTCCGGCGTCACGGTGCGGCCGAAGCCCACGCTGCCCCAGTTCGATATAAACGGGTCCTTGCCCCATAGCGATCCGGTCTTGCGGTCCGACGGGTCCAGCGCGATGTCCCACGACCGCAGGTCGGCATCGGTACGCCAGACCTGGAAGATCGGGGCATGGGCGGCCAGGCGGCGATCGGCCTCCGTGGCGCTGCCTGCCTTGATCTTCTTTCGTGCTTCGTGCTTGGCGCGCAGCATCGCCTTTGCGCGCTCGTCGATGCGTGCCACGCGGGCGGTTTGCGCAGCCTGGTAGCGTTCGATGAACGCGGGCGCATAACTGCCCTTCCCCGTTTCCACATCGAAGCCATTGGCTTTCGCGAACGGATCGAGCGTGGGGTCTGTCTGCATCGGATCGCTCTCGTCGATGACGGACGGATCGATGCTGCTCATCAGCAGCTTGCCCTGGCCCGGATGGGGCGACACCAGGATGAAGGCATCGACCTCCGGCATGTGCAGTTCGCCCAGATTCGTCGGTCGTCCGCCCGGCGTGCGGGCGATGCGCGTCTCACGCGGGGTCAGCGCCTGCTGGTTGTAGAACGTGTAGAGCCCGGCGCCGCCAGAGTTGCCGAGCATCACGAGTTTCTCGTAGCCCAGTTCGCGCAGGTGCGTCATGCCGGCGGCCACATCGAACAGCGCGACCTCGTGTTCCAGGCGCAAGTCGTTGCCTATCGAACGCGGCCCCTGCACCCAGCAGGCGCAGCCCGCATCGAGAACGAACGGCACGAGGTAATGCGTGATGGCCATCTCGCGCGGATGCATCAGCGAGACGACGGTCTTCTCCTTGCCGGTCACGCTGAACAGGAAGCCAAGCGTGCGTTGGCCGTCGGCCGTGCCTAGCGCGTAGGGCACCATCTGATATGAGCGGTTCATCAGGCGGGCGTCCCACGATGCGCCTCGCATCCCTGCCGTCACCTGCGGCTTGTCTTGTTCAGTCACGCTGTCTCCTTGGTAAATGCTACCGTCTCAATAATCTAGTATCTATTTGATATGCTGTCAAATAATTTTGGAATGGCTGCCCGGACTCATGAAAAAAGAGCGTGCCACGGATGCGGCACGCCTCAAGGCGCGACCTGGCCGGCGCGCCAGTTGACGCAAGGCTCAGAAGTTGTGCCGCAAACCGATCACGGCGCCAAACTGGTTGGCACCCGCGATCACCGAGCCGTCATACCCGTTTGCGCCCAGTGCGGAACCGCCCTTGTTCAGCGTATATGACGTCGACAGATAGGCATCGGTGCGCTTCGAGAAACGATAGTCCGCCGACAGAACGATCGACATCGGGTCCTTCGCCGATGTGCGGTCGTTGGTCTTGTAGACCGCGCCGGTCAAGGCGAATGCCTGGCCGAAGTTGTAGGTCACCCCCGTCCAGAACAGATCGGTACGCGTCATTGACGACAGGATCTGGCTGACCAGACGCCGATAGCCAAAGTACGCTGACACCGGACCGAAGTCGCCTGCGGCCGAGGCTACATAGCGACGCTCAGTTCGCCCCGCGGTGGCAGCGGATGTACCGTTGAGCTGGTCGTAGACGCCGGCCAGGCGGAATCTGCCCATGTCGTACGAGAACCCCGCGCTCATCTCGCGGCCAACCCTGCTGTTGCCCGGCACTTCCGAACCGTTCGCAATCGTGGAGTCCACGCCGAAGCTGTACAGCGCCGACGCCGTCAGCGCGCCGAACTTGCCGGTGTACTTCACCGCGTTATCGGTACGGCCTGCCAGCCACGTATCGTGCGAGTACGACGAATACTTGGGCGCGAAGAACATCGGATCGAAGCCGATGACCAGGTCGAATGTCAGGTTGTGATGCCGCCCCATCGTGACCTGCCCGTACGGTGTATCGAGCCCGACATACGCCCGGCGCCCGAACAGCCGCCCGCCCTGTGCCGCCGCCCCGGAATCGAGCACCATCCCGCCTTCCAGCAGGAAGATCCCCTTCAGACCGCCACCAAGGTCCTCGACACCACGCATCCCCCAGCGGCTACCGGCAATGTTGCCCGACGTCATGCGCACGAGGCTCGAACTCTGTTTTGCAGCATTCGGCACGTGGTTCAGATATTCGATGCCCGCATCCGCCACGCCGTACAGCGTGACAGACGATTGGGCGTGCGCGGTCGCACCGGTCGCTAGCAGCGCACCGGCGATGGCCAGGCTCCGTTTCATTTCTCCTCCGTAATTGATCTTGGATCGTGGCCGAGCGTTGGCCCACGATGTGCCGCCCAACGCTATCCGTCACTCAGCGGTTCCGAATCCACCGACGACTGAAATTGATATGCACACAATTAAAGTTACGGGATTTTTGATACCCAGTCAAATAATGGTATTCCCTAGACGCACGGTGGCATGAACTCTCGCCCTATGTCCGCAGGCCACCGTACTTCGACAACCTGTCGCGAGACGCAGCGCCCCTTCAGGATATCAAGGGCATGCGGCCCCTGGTCATCCTTGGTGATTCGGTGACTACCGACCATATCTCGCCGTCTGGCGCGATCAGCATCGGCACACCGGCTGCCGACTTCCTCCTTGCAAAGGGCATCGAGAAGCGCGACTTCAATAACTACACGACACGCCGTGGGAACCACGACCTCGCGGTGCGTGCGACGTTTGCCAATATCCGCTTGCGCAACCACATCGTGCCGGGCGTGGAAGGCGGCGTCACGAGGCTGATGCCGGACGGCACGCAGATGCGCGTCTACGAGGCGGCCACCGAATACCTGAAGCGAGATGTCCCGCTCGCGATCATTGCCGGCAAGAACTATGGTTGCGGCTCATCGCGTGACTGGGCGGCCAAGGGCGTTGCATTGCTCGGCGTGAAGGCGGTGATCGCCGAAAGCTTCGAGCGGATTCACCGCACCAACCTGGTCGGCATGGGCGTGCTCCCCTTGCAGTTCGAGGCAGGCACCACGGCGGAATCGCTCGCGCTCGACGGGAGCGAGACGATCGATATCCTCGCGCTGGCGGACCGCCTCGATATCTCCGGCCGCATAGAGGCGATCATCCATCGCAGCAATGGGACGACGATCAACGTGCCATTGACGATCCGGCTCGATACCGGCGAGGAAGTTGAATACTGGCGTCACGGCGGCATCCTTCCTCTCGTCTGGCGCGAGTATGTCTCCGGAAAATCCGAGGACCATGTATCCCACTCGGCAAAGCGTGTCCAGCCTGAAGTGGGTGGGCCGCAACACGAGCTGCCCGATGCCATGCCGGGTAGCGAAGTTCCCAGCGCGACCCAGGGTGCGACGTTAGGCTGATGGACAGGGAGGTTTGCCTCCCTGCTCTTTCCAGCTCATGCATTGCAAGTGTCGATTGACCGCTAGCCGGCGTAGGAACGCGTGCCGATCCCGGCATGCGCCCGCGCCACTGCAAGCACGACCTCCCGCCTGCGGCACGATGACGGTGGTCCTCTCCGCTGTGCCAGCGTCTTTTGCCGGCCTGGCAGCGATTCGCACGTCGTTGCGCTCAGTACGCATCTCCCTGGTCGGCGTGCAGAACCGATCCACGAATGTCCCTGCTCAAGCGACGGACAGCCTGGGGCGGCTGCCCGATGGTGCGCACGAATGCGCGCCTCATGCGCTCCCGGTCGGATAGACCCACTTCGTGCGCGATCACGTCCAGCGAAAGACGCCCCTTTTCCAGCAAAAGCCTCGCGGCTTCCACGCGCAGATGCTCGACGGCCTTGGCGGGCGATTGACCGGTCTCCGCGCTGAATGCCCGGCTGAACTGGCGCGGGCTTAGCCCGGCGACATCGGCAAGTTCGTCGACCGTCAATGCGTTACGCAAATTGGCGTTCGCGTAGTCGATGGCCTTCTGGATCCTGTCGGACTTCGGGTCGAGGTCAAGCAATGTCGAAAACTGCGACTGGCCGCCCGCGCGCCGGTGATAGATGACAAGCTTGCGCGCTACCGTGCGCGAGACGTCCTGGCCATGGTCCTTTTCAATCATGGCGAGCGCCATGTCGATCGTCGCCGTCATGCCCGCGGACGTCCAGATCGGTCCGTCCACGATGAAAATCTGGTCCTCCTCGACAGCGATCTTCGGAAAGCGGCACTGCAGATCGTGTGCGAACCGCCAATGGGTGGTCGCGCGCCGGCCATCCAGGACGCCCGCTTGCGCCAGGATGAAGGCGCCTGTGCACGGCGCCGCGATCCGCCTCGACGTCTTCAGCGAGCG
Source organism: Cupriavidus sp. 05N40 (assembly GCF_056397305.1). Lineage (NCBI taxonomy): Bacteria > Pseudomonadati > Pseudomonadota > Betaproteobacteria > Burkholderiales > Burkholderiaceae > Cupriavidus > Cupriavidus sp. 05N40. The sequence goes on along the minus strand of NZ_JBFTND010000032.1, from coordinate 12,519 downwards.
CCTGACGAATGCAGTCAATGCCGCGGAAACGATGTCAATCTCGACGCCAGAGCCGAACATGACTGTGTCGAATGCGGCATCGCCGAAGGGCTGCGACTCGACGCGGATGCCTGCCGACGACGACACCAGTCCTCCCCCCTCCGACAGAACTGTCACGTCGTACGCCCGCTCTTCGAGTACGACGTTTGCCAGCTCGAACGCGGTGACTGCCGCCAAGCCCATCAGATAGAAGTTCGGGAATACGACAAAGCCGATCGTGTGCATGGGGCACCCTGTTTCACGTCCTGAATTGGACGTATATATGACATTTGAGACGCGGTCAACGACGATTATGATCGACTGGCAGTCAAAAAGCCGGCCGGGCCGGAGGCCGGGACTGCGTACCAACTCCGCGGCGACACGCCGCCTCGCAGGCCGTCCCCCAACCGCGTTTCGCAAAGAACCTTCGTATGGATCGTCGACTACTGATACTGGCGCTTGGCATGTTCGCAATGGGTACCGACAACTTTGTCGTCGCCGGTATCCTTCCAGGTGTGGCGGCCTCGCTGCATACATCCGTCAGCCTGGCTGGCCTCATGGTTACGTTCTACGCGCTGACCTATGCGGTGGCTGCGCCAGTGATGGCAGCCGTGGCGGGCGACTTGCCGCGCAAGCTTCTGCTCGTTTCGGCGCTTGGGATTTTTGTCGTCGGCAACGCGATCAGTGCGCTCGCCACCGACTTGCACTGGGTCCTGGTGAGCCGGGCCCTGGCAGGATTTGGCGCCGCGCTGTTTTCTCCAACTGCATTGGGCGTTGCCTCGGCAATTGCCACACCTGAAAAACGCGGCCGCGCGCTGGCCACGGTAACGGCGGGCCTCACGGGAGCCACGGCGCTCGGTTCGCCAATAGGGACTTTTATCGGCGGATTCGGCAGCTGGAGGACAACCCTCTGGTTCGTCACGGCGCTCGGGATTGTGGCGATGATCGGCGTCTGGACGATGCTGCCCTCCGTTCCCCTGCCCGCGTCCGTCAGGTTGCGAGAGCGGCTTGCGCCCGTGCGCGACATGCGCATCGCGCTTACCTTGCTGACTTCCTTATTCGCGTTCGGCGGGTTCCTGATGGTCTACACGTATGCGGGCGTGGTGCTGGAGGCCGTGACGCACGGCGATGAACGCATTCTCGCGGGGATGTTCCTGTTGTGGGGCGTCGCCGCGACGGTCGGGAACCTGATGTCCGGCCGTCTCGTGGACCGATTCCAGAGCCGCAACATCATCAATGCGATGCTATGGATCGCCATCATCAATTTCTGTGTGCTGCCGTGGACCTCTGCGCATGCGCTTGGCGCTATCGTTGCGCTGATCGTCTGGGGGGTATGCGGGTGGGGGCTTATCGTTCCGCAACAGCACCGTCTCGTGCAACTGTCGCCGCATGTGGCGCCGCTGCTGCTTGCCCTGAACAATACGGCCACTTATATCGGACTTGCCTGCTCGGGCGTGCTTGGCGGTGTAGTGCTCCGATCGATAGGCGCGCGGTACCTGAGTCTCGTCGCGGCCGCGTTGATTGCGGTGGCATTCGTTCTTGCCACGGCCGCGCATCGTTGCATGGCGCGGCCGCGTGCGCAGCATCGTGCTTCAGCTGGTAGCGAGATCGAACCTGCCTGATTCGTCGACGCCGCCTCGCTCTCAAGCACCGCCACAACCAACGCTTATGGCGCGCGGCCGGATGGCGGCTGGCCGTACCCGATCCTTCACGCCATTCGCATACCGCCGGCGGCGGGACTACGGCGTCTGGGCAGACGCCGCGGGAACATCCTCCGTGGAGCGGGCCTCCGCGATCCGGATGAAGAAGGCCATCAGGAAGGCAACCACCAGCAGGCTGGCGAGGAACAGCAGGCCCGTGGCGGCGCTGTGACTTTGGCCCTTGATATAGCCGATGGCGAACGGGCCTGCGAATCCCCCGAGGTTGCCGATCGAGTTGATCACCGCGATCGACACGGCTGCCGTGGAGCGTGTCAGGAACAACGTAGGCAGCGCCCAGAAGGGCGACTTGAACGCGTAGAGGCCGGCCAGGCTCACGCCGATCAGCGCGATGGCCATGTAAGGATCCGTCAGCACCCCTGCCCCGACCAGCGATGCCGCGGCAACCGCCAGCGGCAACGCCGAGTGCAGCCGCCGTTCGTTCCTGCGATCGGAACTGCGCGACCAGAAAATCATGACGATGGTGGCGAACAGGTAGGGCACCATCGCGATGACGCCGATCTGTGTATGCGTCAGGTTCGCCGAGAAGCTCTTGATGATCTGCGGCATCCAGTAGCCGACGCCCAGGCTGCCGCACTGGTAGACAAAGTAGATGAAGGCCAGGTACAGCACCCTGGGGTTGCGCATCACCTTCATCGTGCTCAGGTGAACCGCCTGCGGACGCGCCTGCCTGTCGCGTTCGAGTTCATCGTTGAGCCATTGCTTCTCGGCGTCGGTCAGCCATCTGGCGTCGGCCGGCCGATCGGTCAGGTACAGGTAGCAGAGCACGCCACCGAGGACTGCCGGCGCGCCCTCCAGCAACAGCATCCAGCGCCATCCGCTCCACTGCATCCAGTGCACGTTGTCCATGATCCACGTGCTTAGCGGCGCGCCGATGATGTAGGACACCGGAATCGCCGCCGTGAACAAGGCGACCGTCGTTGCCAGCTCCTTCGCGCGGAACCAGTGCGTCAGGTAGACGATGATGCCGGGAAAGAAGCCCGCTTCGGCAACGCCGAGCAGGAAACGCAGGACGTAGAGTTGTTGCGCGGTCTGCACGAACGCAGTGGCTACCGCCACCGCGCCCCACGTCACCAGGATTCGTGCAATCCATCGCCGCGCTCCGAACTTGTTGAGCATCACATTGCTGGGTACCTCGAAGAGAAAGTATCCGATGAAGAAGATGCCCGACACAAAGCCAAACGCTTCGCTGCTCAGTGCCAGCTCCCTGTTCATCTGCAGCGCGGCATATCCGATGTTCGCGCGGTCCAGATACGAAATGATGTAGAGAACGAAGACGAACGGGATGATCCGCCAGGTAATCTTCCTGACAATGGCCGCGTCGTCCAGGGTGATGGAATTCGGCATGGTGAGTGCGCCGGCGTTCGAACTGCCCGGCGTTGGTGACGTTGCTGGAATGCTGTGCGGCCGGGACATGCCGGTTACGCGGAGAAGATCATGCAGACGGGGCTGCCGGATTGCACACTGAACCCTGTTGGCTTGAGCCGGCCACTGGTCTTGTCGATGTGCATGGCGACGATCGAGTCGCTGTCTTCGTTCAGCACGTACATGTAGCGGCCGCCCGGTGCCGATGCGAAGAAACGCGGCGTGCGGCCTTGCGACGCTACTGCATCGACAAAGCGGAGATGACCCGTGGCCTGGTCGATGTGGAAGATGGCGATGCTGTCGTAGCCGCGGTTGGACGCATAGACGAAGCGGCCCGTCGCATCGACTTCGATCTCCGACGCACGGCTGTTGCCCGTGAACGTATCGGGCAAGGTGGACGCGATTTGCAGCGGCTTCAATGCGCCGGTGTTTCCGTCATAGGCGTATGTGGTGACAGTCGAGTCAAGCTCGTTGACGATATAGCCGAAGCGGCCATTGGGGTGGAATGCGATGTGGCGCGGTCCCGCTGTTTCGCGGGATTCGACAAAACCCGGCGCGGCCGGCGAGAGCTTGCCGTCGGCAAAGCGAAAGGTGAAGGTACGGTCCAGCCCCTTGTCGGGCACCACGACAAACTGGCCGCTCGGGTCGAACGGATTGAAGTGCGGCTTGGCCTGCTTCTGCTCAACGCGATGCGGGCCGACCGGGCCGTCGAGCTTCACCAGTTGCGTCATTTCACCGAGCGAGCCGTCGGCTTGCAGCGGCAGGACGGCGAGGCTTGCGCCGATATGGTTCGACACCACCACGTGCTTGCCTGTCGGATCGATCGCGAGGTGAACCGGATTCTTGCCGTGGGTGCTCTGGCGATTGATGAATTCGAGCTTGCCGGTGGCCTTTTCCACCGCGAAGGCGCTGATGTCGCTGAGGTCGCCATGAACCGCGTAAAGACGCTCGCCATTACCGCTCAGGGCCAGGAACGACGGATTGACGAGATCCTTGACGAGCTGCGTCAGTTGCAGCGCCCCCGTCAGCGAATCGATGCGGAAGACGCTGATGCCCTCCCCTCGCGCGTCGCGCTCACGGGTGGTTCTCGATCCTACGTATGCGTACATGTTGTTTCCTTTGGATGTGGTCTGGCTCCCCGGCGCGGCGGCATCCGCGGCGGCATCCGCGGCGCTGGCATACAGGCCAAGGGCTGAAACAGCCGACATGCCGACCGCCCCGCCAAGCAGGCGGCGGCGCTGGGCATTCAGCGCAGGAACAGCTCGGAGCGGGAGGGATTTCAAGGGCTTGTCTCCTGTAGTCCGCGGGTCATTGGGGTTTCCGCTTGATTGCATTTTTACGTAAACATGTGCAATATTCAGTCATGGAAAACACCTACCTCCCCGTCGAAGGCCAGTTTTGCGCTGGTGGCRTCACTTATCGCCACATGGATTTGCCGGCGATGCTGGGCGACTCGCTGGCACKGCTACCCGTGGTCTTGCGCCTGTTGCTGGAGAACGTGGCGCGCAACATGGATGGCGAAGAGCGCGCAGATGCCATTTCCGCCATCGTCGCGTGGCTGGACACAGGCACCAGCGAGGCGGAAATCGCCTTCCAGCCGGGCCGGGTCTTGATGCACGACACCACGAGCACCCCAGCCCTGGTCGACATCGCCGCGATGCGGGACGCCCTTGCCGAAGCCGGTGCGGATCCGAACGCGCTCAATCCGGTGCTGCCGGTGGACTCGTCCGTCGATCATTCGCTGGCCGTCGAGGCGTTCGCCCGACCGGACGCGGCAGGTGTGAACCTGCAGATCGAGAGTCAGCGCAATGCCGAGCGCTACAGCTTCCTGCGCTGGGCATCGAAGGCCCTTCGCGGTGTGCGCATTCACCCGCCGGGCACGGGCATCATGCATACGATCAACCTTGAGCAACTCGCCACGGTGGTCGCCACGCAGCAGCGCGAAGGAAACCTCTGGGCGGTGCCCGACACCCTGATCGGTACGGACAGCCATACCCCGATGATCAACGGCATCGGCGTACTGGGCTGGGGGGTGGGCGGACTCGAAGCCCAGACGGTGATGTTCGGCATGCCTGTCATGCAACGAATTCCCGATGTCATTGGCGTGCGACTCACCAATGCCCTGGCACCCGGCGTCCTGTCCACCGACCTTGCGCTGACGGTCACGCAGCGCCTGCGCGCGATCGGCGTGTCGGGCGAATTCGTCGAGTTCTTCGGTCCCGGTGTCGCCACGCTGACGGCCGGAGACCGGTCCGTGGTGGCCAACATGGCGCCAGAGTACGGGGCCACCACCGGCTTCTTCCCGATCGACGACCAGACGCTGGCCTACCTGCGCGCCACGGGGCGCCCCGCGCAAAGCGTGACGCTGGCCGGCGAGTACGCGCGACGCACCGGACTGTGGTTCGACCCGCACGCCACGCCGCGCTACACGCGCGTGATCGAAGTGGACCTGGCCAGCATCGGCATGCATATTGCCGGCCCCCGGCGGCCGCAGGACCTGCTCTCCTATACCGATACCGCCGCGGCATTGGCGCGGTTTCCGTTCGAAGGCAAGCGGCAGGCCGACATGCCCCGCTACCCGGTGGCCATCGCTGCCATCACGAGTTGCACCAACACCTCAGATCCGGCCTTGCTGATGGCCGCCGGCCTGGTGGCGCGCAAGGCGCGCAAGCTGGGTCTGTCGGTGGCGCCCTGGATCAAGACCTCGCTGGCCCCCGGATCGCCCGCCGCGGCTGCCTACCTGGAACGCAGCGGCCTGACCGACGATCTGTCGGCCGTGGGTTTCGACATCGTCGGCTTCGGCTGCACCACCTGCATTGGAAATTCGGGCCCGCTGACGCCCGGGATCCGCGACGTGCTCGCAAATGGATCGGCGTGGCCGGTGGCCATGCTGTCGGGCAACCGCAATTTCCCGGGCCGCATTCATCCCGACCTGAACCTGGGCTTCATCATGTCGCCACCGCTCGTGGTGGCGTTCGCGCTGGCTGGCGACGCCGAGCGCGACCTGAGCCGGGACCCGGTACAAATCGCAGCCGATGGCACCTCCGTATTCCTCAAGGACCTGTGGCCCACGCGGGAGGAGGTGGCGGCCCTGCTGGCAAACGGTACCGACCCTGCCGACTACGGGCGCGCGTTCGCCATGGCGTCGCGTAATCCGGCATGGGCAGCCTTGCCATCGGCCGATGCGCCGCGCTACCCGTGGGACGCACGATCGACGGCATTGCGGCGCCCTCCGTTTGCCGCGCTCGACCAGGGCTCCCAGCTCGGTGACTACGACGCATGGCCGCTGCTGGTGCTCGGTGACGACATCACCACGGACCATATCTCCCCGGCCAGCGCGATCCCGAAAGACAGCTTCGTGGCCGACTTTCTGGTCAGCCGTGGCGATGACCGGAACGACCTGAACGTCTTCGCATCGCGCCGGGGCAACTGGGAAGTCATGATGCGCGCGGCGTTCTACAACAAGACGCTGGTCAACCTGCTGCGACCGGATGCGCCGACCGCGCATACCGTGCACGTGCCCAGCGGCGACGTCCTGCCGATCTTCGAGGTGGCGCAGCGTTACCGTCAGGATGGCGAGTCGGTGGTGCTGATTGCCGGGGAACGTTACGGCACCGGCTCATCGCGCGACTGGGCCGCCAAGGGCCAGCGCCTTTTGGGAATCCGGGCAGTGATTGCGGTAAGCTTCGAGAGAATCCACCGCTCCAACCTGATCGGCATGGGCATCCTGCCGTTGCGCATGCCTTCGGGCGTCGATCCGCAAGCACTGGCAATCCAGCCTGGGGACAAGGTCCATATCGGCGCGCCTGCGCAAGACCTCTCGCCACGCTGCAAGGTGCCGGTCAGCATTGTGCGCCGGGACGGGATGGTGGATGAATTCGAAGCCACCGCTGCCGTGGAAACCCGGCTTGAAGTCGATCTGCTGCGGCGCGGTGGCGTCATCCCATCGATCTTGCACAAGACGCTGGAACAACAGGGGGGTGCCATTGCCACGGCATGATTGCCCCTCCCCCGGCGGCTCGGACATCATGAATCACGACAGATCCATCGCGACGCAGATCGTCGAACTGATCCAGGCGGAGCGGCTGCCTGCCGGCGCTCACCTTCCGGCACAAATGCTGGCCGACAAGCTGCGCGTCTCGCGCTCTCCCGTCAACGAAGCGCTTGCGCTGCTGCACGAGAAAGGCATTCTCACGCGCGAGAAGAACCGGGGATTCTTTCTCGCACAGCCGGTAAGCACGCCGGCTACGGAGCTTGCTTCGCAACTGGGCCTGGCGGAGCCCGACGTCGTCGGTGCCGCCTATTTCCAGATTGCGGAAGACCTGCTGAAAGGCTCACTGCCCACGGAAGTCTCGGAGCAAGCCATCAGGACGCGCTACGGGCTGACCAGCACGCAGCTCAACACGGTATTCAAACGCATCGCACAGGAGGGCTGGGGAGAACGCAAGCCGGGCTACGGCTGGGAGTTCTCCACGATGCTGACCACGCCTGACTCGCTGCTCCAGTCGTACCGGATGCGGCTGGCGCTCGAACCGGCCGCCTTGCTCGAACCTGGCTATCGACTCGATGCGCGCACCATCGAAAGGCTGCGCACGGCAGAACTCCACCTGCTCAACGGCGGCATCGAGACGGACACGGCTGACCAGCTGCATGAGCGTGGCGTCCGCTTTCACGAATCGCTTGTCGAGGCCTCGGGCAACCCGTTCTTCATTGACGCGATCCGGCGCGTCAATCGCGTGCGCCGGCTCCTGTCCTACCGCTCGATGCGTGATCGAGAACGGTATGAGGAGCATGCAAGGCAGCATTTGCACCTGCTGGAGTTGCTGGAGCGGGAACGCAACGTGGAGGCGTCCCAGGCCATGCGCGAACACCTTGACCACACCCTTGCCGCGCTGGCCCGGATCAGCGAAATTCTCGAACCTTAGTTTCACGACTGGAACAACATGACTGCAGACAAGCAACTGCTCGACGCCTTCGCGCCCACCGGGGTATTGCGTGCTTCGATCAATCTCGGCAATCCGATCCTCGCGCACCGTGCTGGCGACGGGAGTGCCGGCGGGGTATCGGTGGACCTGGCGCATGCGCTCGCAGAGCGCCTTGGCGTGCCGCTGGAGCTTGTCGTCGTCGACGCCGCGGGGAAGTCTGTCGATATCGTGTCGAATCAACAGGCCGACGTGGGCTTCTTTGCCATCGATCCGAAGCGCGGCGCCGCCATTGCGTTCACTGCTCCCTATGTCCTGATCGAGGGCTATTACCTCGTGCGCGATGATTCCGAGGTGCGGACCAATGCCGATGTCGACCGCGCCGGCACGCAAGTGGTGGTGGGCAAAGGCAGTGCGTACGACCTGTACCTGACACGTGAACTGCAGCACGCGCAGATTGTGCGCTCGCCAACATCGCCCACCGTGGTCAAGACCTTCCTTGAACAAAACCTCGACGTGGCCGCCGGCGTCAAGCAACAGCTCGAGGCAGACATTGCCGGGCTGTCCGGGTTGCGTCTCCTGGGCGAGCGATTCATGGTGATCCGCCAGGCCATGGGTGTTCCGAAGGCGCGCGGTGAACGAGCCGCCACCTTCCTGGCGGATTTTATCGAAGAGATGAAAGCTTCGGGAATKGTGGCTTCCGCGTTGCGGCACCACGGAATCCAGGGGGCCACGGTCGCACCGGCATCGCCTTCCTGAGGCAAGCGCCGCGAGCGTCCGCTTCGCCGTGCGGATTCAACCGGTTGAATCCACACGCCAGAGCGGACATCCCTCAAGCCCTGCCCTGCGGGAACCGGCGTCCCGCAGGCCCGAAGGCGATCCGCCAAGGCGGACCAGCATGCTACTGGAGCGCGAAGCGCTGTTCCCGCACCGCTTGCGAGTCGAGCCCGATCTGGACATTGAAATCACCCGGCTCGACGACATACTCGAGTGCCGCGTTGAAGAACTTCAGCTTCTCTTCATCGATGGTGAATTGCACCACGCGCTCCTCACCCGCCTTTAGCGCAAGCTTGCGGAAGTCCTTCAACTCCTTCACCGGCCTGACCACGGAGGCCGCGACATCCTGGACATAAAGCTGGACAACTGCCTCGCCGTCGCGCTGCCCGGTGTTCTTCACGGTCACGCTGGCCTCGATCCGGCCATTGCGTGGCATGGTCCGGCTCGACAGCGWGACGTCGGACATGCTGAATTCCGTATAACTCAGGCCGTAGCCGAACGGGTACAGCGGGCCGGACGGCTCCTCGAAATATTGGGAGGTGTAGTTCCTTGGCTTGCCTTGCACGAACGGGCGCCCGATGCGCGGATGGTTGTAGTAGGTCGGAATCTGCCCGAGCGAGCGCGGGAAGGAAATGGGCAGCTTGCCCGCCGGATTGTAGTCGCCGAACAGCACGTCGGCGATGGCGTGGCCGCCCTCGGTGCCGGCGTACCAGGTTTCGAGCAGCGCGTCGGCATTCGCCTTTTCCCAGTTGAGATCCAGCGGGCGGCCGTTCATCAGCACCACCACCAGCGGCTTGCCGGTCGTCCTGAGCGCCTTGAGCAGGATTTCCTGGCTTCCCGGCAACGACAGGCTCGTGCGGCTCGACGCCTCGTGCGACATGCCGCGCGACTCGCCCACCGCCACCACGATCACATCGGCGCTTCGCGCTGCCGCCACGGCCTCGGCAATCATGTCGCCCGGCGAACGCTTGTCCTGCACGATCTCCGGCTTGTCCCAGTTCATGAAGTTCAGGTACCCGACCACCTCGGCGTCGTCGGTCACGTTCGCGCCGCGGGCATAGACCACGCGGCCCTTGTCGCCAACGGCATCGCGCATGCCTTGCAGCAGCGTGACCGATTGCTGGGACTTGCCTGCCGCCGACCAGCTCCCCATGATGTCGATGGGCGCGTCCGCCAGCGGCCCGACGACCGCAACCGTGGCGGTCTTCTTCAGGGGCAGCGTGCCACCGCGGTTCTCGAGCAGCACCAGCGACTTGCGCCCGGCGGCGCGTGCCGCCGCCCGGTGCAGGCGGCTCTCCGCGTCGACGTCCGGCGGGTCCTGTTGCGCGACACCGATGCGCCGGTAAGGGTCCTGGAACAGGCCCATGTCGTACTTGGCGCCTAGCACCTCGCGCACCGCATCGTCGACGTCGCGCATGGCGACTTCGCCCGATTTCACCAGCCCGGGCAGGTACCCCAGGTAGGCCGAGTCGTGCATGCTCATATCGACGCCGGCCTGGATGGCGAGCCTGGCGGCCTCGCGCCCGTCCTTTGCCACGCCATGCAGCGGCAGTTCGTCGATTGCCCCGTGGTCGCTCACCGTGATGCCCTTGAACCCCCAGTTCTTGCGCAACAGGTCCCGCAGCAGCCACCTGTTGGAGGTGGCCGGCACGCCGTTGATCGAGTTCAGCGCAATCATGACTCCGCCGGCGCCGGCGTCGATGCCGGCCCGGTACGGCGGCAGATAGTCCTGGAACATGCGCAGCGGGCTCATGTCGACCGTGTTGTAGTCGCGCCCGCCTTCCACGGCCCCGTATAGCGCGAAGTGCTTGATGACGGCCATCACGCTGTCGGCGTTGGCCGGCGAGGTTCCCTGCAACCCCTTGACGCTGGCCCGGGCGCACAGCGAGACGAGATAGGGATCTTCGCCGAATCCTTCTGAGGTGCGCCCCCAGCGCGGATCCCGCGAAATATCGAGCATCGGCGCAAAGGTCATGTCGAGGCTGTCCGCGCTGGCTTCGATGGCCGAGATACGGGCGGCCTGCTCGACTACCTCCATATCCCAGCTCGACGCGAGGCCCAGGCTGATCGGGAATATGGTGCGGTGCCCGTGCACCACGTCGTACGCAAAGAAGATGGGAATCTTCAGGCGGCTGTGCTTGACCGCCGCGTCCTGCATCGGCCGGTTGTCCTGGCGCCGTACCGAATTGAAGGTGCCGCCAACCCGTCCCGCCGCGATCTCCTTGAGCAACTGGGGCTGCGGCATGTCGTCGCCGATGCTGATGAGGCGCATCTGGCCAATCTTTTCCTCGAGCGTCATCCGGCTCATGAGATCGGCGATCAATGCGTCCTTGTCGCCGCGGGAATCCGATGCGGGACCGGCAAGCGCCGACGAACAGGCCAGGCTGGCCAGCAGGACCAGCGAAGAAAGCATTCTCATCAATAGTTATCCAAGTGTCCACGGGACCATGCGGCGCGACAGGCAGCCACTCCGCGATTGGGGCCTTCCCCCGGTTCCGGAGGTGTGCAAAGCGAAATACGTTATCTTTCTGCACTGTGCCCGCAGTTTACCGCCCCCACGCCAGCGGCTTTCGCCGCACGTGCCGCGGCAGCATGACTTAAGTTGCATTTTCTGGAGATTTTCGTGGTTCTTGCCGCCATCGCCGTGTCGTTACGTACCAGGAAACAAGCCGCCTTGGGCGCGCTCATGGCCGCCTGGGCGCTGCTGTATGGCGCCCAGGCTTGCGCGTTCTCCCTGGATGACGTGACGCTGCGCGCCAGGACGCTGGCCAACACGCCATATGCCGCGCCGGTCAGCAACCTGCCGCCCGTGTTCAGCCAGATGCAGTTTGCCGACTACATCAAGATCCAGCCCCGAGCCGACGCGATGGAGTGGAAGGACCAGGGCACGCCGTTCCGCCTGGGCTTCTACCACCAGGGCATGCAGTTCAGCAGCCCGGTTCGCATCAACGAGTCCGGGTGCTGTATCCGATCAACCGCCCCGGCAAGCTCGACGAGATCATGAGCGTGCTGGGCGCGAGCTATTTCCGGGTGCTCGGCAAGAACCAGGTGTACGGCCTGTCCAGCCGTGGCCTGGCCATCGACACCGGGATGCCGGTGGCGGAAGAGTTTCCGGCCTTCCGCGAGTTCTGGATCGCACGGCCCGACCCGCAGGACAAGCACCTGGTGTTCTACGCCCTGCTTGACTCGCAACGCGCCACCGGTGCCTACCGCTTTGACCTCATCCCGGGCGAGGACACGATCCTCAAGGTGCAGGCGCGTATCTTCCTGCGCGGAGCCGTTGCCAAGCTCGGCGTGGCGCCATTGACCAGCATGTTCCTGTTCGGGCCGAACCAGCAACGCGATCCGCACAACTTCCGGCCGGCCCTGCACGACTCCAACGGTCTCGCCATCCACGCGGGCAATGGCGAATGGCTGTGGCGGCCGCTGAACAACCCGCGCAACCTCGCCATCAGCACCTTCCAGGTGACCAATCCAAGGGGCTTCGGGCTGCTCCAGCGCGGGCGCGAGTTTTCCGCGTATGAGGACCTGAAGGACCGCTATGACCTGCGCCCGAGCGCCTGGATCGAACCGCAGGGCAATTGGGGCAAGGGCAAGGTCGAACTCGTGGAAATCCCCTCGCCGGACGAAACCAACGACAACATGGTCGCCTTCTGGACGCCGGACCAGTTGCCGCCCAGGGGCCAGCCGTTGCAGGCCGACTACACGATGCACTGGAC
>NZ_JBFTND010000031.1:0-41120 GCF_056397305.1 Cupriavidus sp. 05N40 | reverse complement strand
GCGGCGCTCAGTCCTTCACCGTGACGATGGTCACGCGCCGATTCTCCGGCGCTGAGGGATTCTGCAGATTCATCGGTTCGGCGGAGCCCTTGCCGACCGGCGTCAGCCGGTCGGCGGCAATGCGCCCCTCCAGCGTGAGGTACTCCACCACTGCCGCGGCACGGCTCTCGGAGAGCTTCAGGTTGGCATTTGCCGGTCCGCGCGGGTCCGCATGCCCTTCGACACGAAACTTGTACGGCGAGAGTTTTGCCGACTGCAGTCCGCGGGCGACCTTGCCTAGCGCGGCACGCGCACTGTCGGTCAGTCTCGATGAATTGCTGTTGAATGTGATCAGCAGCTGGGCGGACGGATCTTTCGCCGGGCTGGCGGCCTCCTGCGCCGCATAGACATCGCGATGCGTGATGCCGAGCGTCTCGGTCCTGGCGCTGGCATCCTGCGGCGTCAAGGCATTGGTGATGGCTTCCACGCTGATGTCCTGCTCCCGCATAAGGTTGTCGCCGGCGTGGGCGACAGGCCAGGCAGCCAGGATGCAGAGCGCAGTGAGCGACAAGCGCAGCAAGCAATGCATTGCGATCGTGACTTGCGTAGTCTTTGCCATGTTGGATCTCCAGAGATTTGCGCGTTTCCACGCCGGTGCGGCTCGCCGTCGCGATCGCCGCCAGTCCTCATCGGTTTCCAGTTTCCATATCCGTCGCCCCCCGCCAGAGCACGCCTATTCCAGGCATTGGACGAGAGCCGAAATCTGGCGCAGCCTTGCGCCCGGCTTCATTTCCGGCGCCTGGGGCACGACAGGCGCCGGCGCGCCCGGCCTCGCATCGACGAACCGGGCAAGATCCTGCGCGCAGACCGCAACGCTGAGTTCCGGGTTGTCCGTGTACCGCCCCACGATCATGCCGAGCAGCGCCCCCTGTGCGTCGACGACCGGGCCTCCGCTGTTGCCCTCATGCAAGGCCGCGCGCAGCACCAGCAGCCGGTGGCCCCTAGGCTGGGCGGTGCCGCGCACGTCTCCGCGCGTCATGACAGGCACGAGCGGCGACGACGGCGTGAGACCGAAGCCGATCGTATAGACCGACATGCCTTGATGGACGGAAACGGCGAGAGGCCGCGCAGCCATCTTCACGGCACGGTTGGTTGCGAGCAGTGCCACGTCCAGCTGGTCGTCGATCGCCACCAGGGAGGCGGGCATGCTCGCCATGTCGCGCGGCCAGACGTTGATCCGCTGGCAGCCGCGAACGACGTGCGCGCTGGTGAGCATGTCGCCTGACTGGGTCACGAAGAACGCCGTACCGCTGCGCAGCATCCCCTCGTGGCCCTTGCCCTTTGCACCGGCATGCTTGCCGGCACCCGCGGCTTTCATGTCGCCGCCGAGATGCCCGATGTCGACCGATCCGGTGCGCTGCGCTTGCGCGCACGCAGGCCAGATGCCGGTCAGCGTCAGGGCCAGGGCCAAGGCCAGCAGCAGGCACAAGCGCAGGGCGCGTTCGCGTCGGTCCATGGTCAGATCCGGGAAATCGCTAGGGGTTGGCAAGCTCCCACTCCCCGTTTGCGTTACGGCATGCCCGCGAAGACTGCTCGTATGTCTTTCCTTCCTTCACATAGGTCTCGTTGAATTTCCGGCACGTCTGGGCAGTCGGTGACTTCGTGTACCCGGAGAGCGGCTTGATGGTGCCGGAGTTCCCCGTCTTCGCGTTGCGCCAGGTCTTGGGCTGGTTGTTCTCGCTGGTCTGCAGGGCTTGCTTGAGCGCGGCCTGGCGCGCTTCGCGGTCGCGCTCGTCCATCTCCCGGCCAATGATGCCGCCAAGCAGCGCACCGGCCATGCCGCCGGCGACAATGGCGCCCGCGTTGCCATGGCTGAAAAGCCCACCGAGCGCCGCGCCCGTGCCGGCACCGATGAGCGCGCCCGACGTGGTCTTGTTCATGCCGCTCGAATCGCCCGTCGCACACCCCGCGATCGCGCTGGCCACCGCGGCGCAGCCGATCGCCATAGTCCATCTGTTCATCGCATCTCCCTTTGACGATCAGGCGCGATCGCCCCAATGACTACATTGYCCAGACCCCGGCGCGAGCACGTCGTGCCTCCTGCTCGGCAGTGGCATAGCGCGCCGGCGCGCCGTCCCTTGTGCGAGCCCAGCCATTTCTGAGGGCGTGCTCGCCGATGTCTTCTCCGCCCGCGAAGCACTGGAAGGCCTTGTCTTTTGCAAAACACTGAAGCTGGTTGCCCTTGCCTTTGAGGTACCGCTGCATGGCCTGGGCCGGCTTGCCGTCTTCGCCGTGTATGGAGGACAGGTTGACGATCTTCCCGGAGACGATCAGCGCGCCCGAATCGAGCACCTGGGCGACCGTTCCCTCGAGGTCCGGCCTGGCTTGCGATGCCGGACTGCCACCGTTCTGTCCTGCCGGGGGGGATGCCGGGTTCGCCGGGGCCGGCGGCGTCGGAACCAGGGCGATCGGCGGGAGATTGATCGGCTGCTCCTGCGCCGGCGGCTCGGGTACGGATACCTGCGGCCTCGCGCTCGCCGCCGGCGGGGGCGACTGGGGCTGGTCTTGCGAATGTCGCGTCAGTGCCATGAGGAGGATGCCCGCGCCGATGACCAGCCCGGCGGCAGCCGCGCCGAGGCCGATGACGCGCGAGCGCGGGCGCGCCGGCGGCGGCTCCGGCCTGATGGCCGTGCCGGGCGCCGGAGCATGCGCGGCTGGCCGGGACTGCGAGGCGAAAGCGGCCGGCGGAGGTACCGGCGGTGCCGCGGCGCGCGCGGTGCCTTGCGCGGAATCGGCATGGCCGGGCAGCCGCGCTCCCGGGAGCAGGCTCGGGTTCGCCCGCGTGCTCATGCTGGGATTCGCGATCGTGCTGACGCCCGGGTCCGGGTTCGGGTTGGCGCTCGTGCTGGTGCTGGTGCTCGTGCTCGTGCTCGTGCTCGTGCCTGTATATATCGCGCCTGCGACAAGGGTTTCCTGAAGATCGAGCGCGCTGTAGGTCTGAAGCACGCCGTCGCGCACGATGTCGGGCGCATCCGCAAGCAGCGGCGAAGCCCCCAATGCGCGGCCAAAGTCTTCTGCCGTGAAGAACCGTTCATCAGGAGCCTTGGCAAGCGCCTGCATCAGCGCGCGCTCGATGCCGGGGTCGAGGTCCGGGCACCATGCGGCCAGTGGCGGCGGTACCGTCTCCACCTGTGCGCGGATCAGCTCATAGTCGCTGGTCGCGTTGAACGGCAGTCGCCCGGAGATGAGTTCGTACAGCACCGTCGCCAGGCTGTACAGGTCACTGCGGCCGTCGCCTTCGTGGCCGCGCAGTTGCTCCGGCGAGGCGTATGCGAGCGTGCCGACGACATCGCCTTGTTGCGTGAGGCGTTGCGAACCCTGGATGCGCGCAATGCCGAAATCCATGATCTTCAGCGTGCCGCTGTCCGTGAGCATCAGGTTGGACGGCTTGATATCCCGGTGAATCACGCCCATCTTGTGCGCATAGCGCAGGCCCATGATGGCCTGGATGACCACCGCGAGGCTGTCGCGCACGGGAAACTTGCCAATGCGCTGCAGGATCGTCTCGAGCGTGTGCCCGTGCACCAGCTCCATCACCATGCACATGGTGTCGCCATCCTTGAACAGCGCATACAGCGTGGTGATGTTGGGATGGTTCAGCTTGGCAAGGCTGGTCGCCTCTGCGCGAAAGCGCTCCAGGAATCCCCTGTCGAGGCTGAACTCGGGCCTCAGGGTCTTGATGGCCACCTCGCGTTCGAGCTCGGTATCGAAAGCGCCATAGACTTCGCCGATCCCGCCACGTCCAAGCAGGGTGCGGATTTCGTAGTGGCCTATCTGCCGGACTGACATGGCGAATCCATCAACCCATTGCGTTCAGAAAGCGCTGGTCTCGCGCGTCGAGCGAACCGGCGCGCCGCCCGCGGCCGGTTGCTGCTGCACGCGACAGATCGCGACCGATGCGTTATCCACCCCTCCCGCCATGCGGGCCAGCTCTATCAGTTTCTGGCAGGCGTCGACCGGCTCGAGCGTCATGATCACCGATGCAATCGTCGCGTCGTCGATCTGATCGCTAATGCCGTCGGTGCACAGCACCAGGACATCGTCGTGCGCCAGCGGAAAGCCATCCGGTGAAACGACCGGCTCCTGGCCCGGCGTTCCCAGCGCCCGCAAAAGTACATTCTTGTCGGGGTGCCTGCTTGCCTCTTCCGCCRTGAGCAGCCCTTCACGGTACATCTCGCGGACCAGGGAGTCGTCCTCCGTCAATTGCCGGAATTCCCCCTGGCGAAGGAGGTAGATCCGGCTATCGCCGACGTGGGCGATATAGGCGAGGTCGTTGACGATGGCAAGCGCGCTGCAGGTGGTTCCCATGCCATTGCAGCTCGGGTCGGCGGCGGCATGTTCCCCGATCGCCCGATTGGCGATGACAAAGGCGTTTTTCAGCGCATCCGTGGGCGGGCCCGGATTGCGGTAGTACTCGCGAAGCACCGTACGCAGCGCGATCTGGCTCGCCACTTCACCTGCCGCGTGCCCGCCCATGCCATCCGCCACGACGGCAAGCGCACCGGCACGCGCATAGGGATCGTCCTCGCGTGGAATCATGCAGCCGACCGCGTCCTCGTTCAGGCTGCGCACGCATCCTGCGTCGCTGAGCATCGCGCACCTGACCATCAGCCGGGATCGATCTTCTTGGCGAGCCTGGTCGGCGCACATGGCGAGCTTCCCCGTTGGACTCAGTTAAGCAGCAGGTCAAGTCCGTACTTGATCGGGACCGCGAATGTCACGCGCTCATCGCCCATCGAGCGGGAATAGGTGAACAGCCCGATCACCTTGCCGTCGCGGTCGAACACGGGGCCGCCGCTGTTGCCATGGCCGGTCGCGGTGACCGTGAGCTGGTAGACATCGCCCAGGTCATCGTAAGTCTGGACGTTCTTCTCGGACTTGACCGTGTCGCCGACCTTCGCGATGATGCCCTCCGTCACCGTGGGCTGCGGAATCAGTTCAACGAAATTGGCGATATTCCCGCCTTCGCTCGACTGAACGATGGCGTGCTTTTCCTCGGATATGCCCGGATAGCCGAGCACGGTCACCCGCTCGCCCACGCGCGGCCGCGAACCGACCGAGGCAAGGTTGATCGTGGGCAATTTCCGTGTCGCGTCGATCTTGATCTCCGCTACATCTGCTTCGGCGGAAGACTTGACCAGTCGCGCCTCGATGCTTTCCCGCGTGTCGGGGAAGCGCACCGCCAGGCTTTCGTTGCGCCCTTCGAGAACGGCCAGGGACATGGGGCCAAGCGCCATGYCCCCCGGCACGGCGAAGTTCGGCCTGATCAAGCGCACCGGGTGGTCGAAGTCCCAGCCATTGAGATGGCGGTAGGCCTTCGGGTTGATGCGCGCCATGCTGACTTCGCCCTGGCCGCCCGTGGAGATCCGGATCAGGATGCCGCCGCTCGCGTCGAAGTCCATCCAGCCCGGCACCTTCCATCCTTGCGCGACGTGCTTGTTGGTCAGGATGAAACCCTGGTCCTTGACCACGAAGCCACTGCCGCGTCCGCCCACCTCGATCGGGATGCCACGATGGTCATCGTCGTCCGTCGTCAGCCAGCGCTGGACGGGATTGCTGTCGATCTGGATAAAGCACGGAAGCCGCAGGTTTTCGACGATGCAGATGCGCTGATAGACCTGGCGGCCCGTACTCTTGTCCACGATGTGCCAGCGGGCCTCCACGACCACCGTCGCTCCGCCGAATTCCGCGATGATTGCCTCGGGGCTTTTGCCGAACAGGATTCCGAAATGCGCAAACGCGCCGACCACGATGGCTGCCAGCAGGGCCACGGCGCCCGCGCCGATGATCACCCTGCGTCCGATGGAGCGCCGTTCCTGATTCATCATCCGCAGCACGGTTTCTTTGCCCACGCGATCATCCGTGGCCCGGGCCGGGCCCGCCGGCGGCTGGCCACCCCGGGCTTCCTGCATCGCACCGTCGTGCGCGCTGGCGCGCCCCGTCGAGGGGACCGCGGCGGCAGGCGCGGCCGCGGGCTGGGCCATGCGCGTTTCAGCTACCGCTTTCGCGTTCAGGCGTGTCGGCGCGGGAGCCGACGTGGGCCGGGGCTCCAGGTCGAATGTCAGGCGCGGTCCGCCTTCGCCCAGTTCGATGGTGTCGCCCGGCGCCAGCTGCGCCTCGTCCTTGACCGGGTGGCCGTTATGGAACGTGCCGTTGCTGCTGCCCAGGTCGACCAGCATATAGCGGGCCGGCCCCTCTTTCCTGATCTCGATGGCGGCGTGCTGGCGGCTGACCAGGTCGTCGCGCTGCGGGTCGAAGGCGACGGTAGCGGCCGGATCGCGGCCAAGGATCAGCTTGTCGAAACGGTCTGCCTCGAACTGCTCGATCTGGTGCGCCTTCGAGCCGGACAGATGCGTGATGATGATGCGGGTCATCCCGGTCTCCCTGCTGGTGCCCGGGTAGCGTTTCCAAGGCCATCGATATCGCGAGGATGGCCGGGGCCGGAGCTGGCTCTTGTTTTTCTCTGCCTGCGTTCGGCCACACCGGCTGGCGCCCGTGCACGCACGGCGGGAGGCGGCAAAGCCTCGCCCCGCCCCATGGCAATGGAACGCAGGCGAAACATGGACAAACGCGAGGACCGCCAACGCATATGCGCCCCTGAACGGTGCCGGCGCGCCTCGTCCGAGCGCACTGCTGGCAGCCTTCCCCCCGGGCACTCGAAATGCGCTTTTTGGCGCTGGATGTGACGCTAAAGTGGTTCTTCTCGAAAGAGTATAGGTAATGCGCAATGGCTTCGCAAAAGCGCGAACCGCCCCGCAAGCCACCCCGGAAAGCCACTGACCGCGAGGTGGAATGAAAGCCTCCCGGCGGTGCCTGGCCATGCCCGGCCCTGCCTCTGCCCGCTCCTGCGGCTTGCTACAACGGCCGCCCGGCAGCGGCCGCCCGGCAGGCCGGCGGGTCAGCCCTGCGTCACATGCGCCGCGATGGCGTCGCCCAATGCCGCCGTGCTGGCCGTACCGCCGAGGTCCGGCGTACGCGGGCCGTCGCGCAGCACGTGCTCGATGGCGGCCACGATGGCGTCATGCGCCTGCCGCAGCGGTGCGGGGTCCTGCGCCGCGCCGGCCAGGAAGTCGAGCATCAGCGCGCCGGACCAGATCATGGCGATGGGATTGGCGATGCCCTTGCCGTAGATGTCCGGTGCCGAGCCGTGCACCGGTTCGAACAGCGACGGGAAGCTGCGGCCCGGGTTGAGGTTGGCCGAGGGAGCCAGGCCGATGGTGCCGGTACAGGCAGGGCCGAGGTCCGACAGGATGTCGCCGAACAGGTTGGTGGCCACCACCACGTCGAAGCGGTTGGGCTGCAGCACGAAACGCGCGGTCAGGATATCGATGTGCTGCTTGTCCACCGTCACCTCCGGGTAGTCCTTGGCCACGGCGTCGGCGCGCTCGTCCCACCACGGCATGCTGATGGCGATGCCGTTGGACTTGGTGGCCACGGTGAGATGCTTGCGCGGGCGCGCGTTCGCCAGCTCCAGCGCGAACTTCAGCACGCGGTCGGTGCCGTGCCGCGAGAACACCGACTCCTGGATCACGATCTCGCGCTCGGTGCCTTCGAAGATGCGGCCGCCCAGGTTGGTGTACTCGCCTTCGGTGTTTTCCCGCACCACGAAGAAGTCGATGTCGCCCGGCTTGCGGTTGGCGAGCGGGCACGGCACGCCCTCGAACAGGCGCACCGGCCGCAGGTTGATGTACTGGTCGAACTCGCGGCGGAACTTGAGCAGCGAGCCCCACAGCGACACGTGGTCGGGCACGGTCGCCGGCCAGCCGACGGCGCCGAAATAGATCGCATCCTGCGAGCCGAGCTGCGCCTTCCAGTCTGGCGGCATCATCTCGCCGGTACGGGCGTAGTAGTCGCAGCTGGCCCACTCGTGCTCGCTCACCGTCAGTTCGAAGCCGAAGCGGCGCGACGCCGCGGCCAGTACCTTCATGCCTTCCGGAAGCACTTCCTTGCCGATGCCGTCGCCGGGGATGGCGGCGATCTTGAAGCGTTGTGTCATGGCTGATTCTCTCCAAACGATGTCCCGGACGATGCTAGCATTGCCTATACGTGAATATTTATGCCTTACGTGAATCCAGAATTTACGAATCATGCACAGTACGGGTAGTGCCCCCCTCCATGAAGACCTGCGCGTCTTCGTCGCCGTCACCCGCCAGGCCAGCTTCGCGCGGGCAGCCCAGGCGCTCGGCGTGTCGCCGGCCTACGTCACCAAACGCGTCAAGGCCCTGGAGGCGACGCTGGGGGTCCAGCTGCTGCTACGCAGTACGCGCACGGTCGCGGTCACCGAGCAGGGCGAGCGCGTCTACCAGTCGGCACTGACCGTGCTGGATGCGGTCGACCGCCTGCTGGACGATGTGCGCGAGACCAGTGCCGCGCCGCGCGGATTGATTCGGATCTGCAGCAGCTTCGGCTTCGGCCGCAATATCGTGGGGCCGGCGATCTCCGGGCTGGTGGCCCGCTATCCGGAACTGCAGGTGCGCTTCGAGATCTTCGACAGGCTGGTGGACGTGGCTGCCGAAGGCTTCGACCTCGATATCCGCGTCGGCGACGAGATCGCGCCCAGCCTGATCGCCCGCAAGCTGCTGCCGAACAGCCGCGTGCTGTGCGCGGCGCCGGCCTATCTGGCGGCCCGGGGCATGCCGAGGTCGGCGGCGGACCTTGCCCGCCACGATTGCCTCGTGATCAAGGAACGTGACCATCCCTTCGGGCTGTGGCGCCTGCGAAATGCGGCTGCCGAGGTCCTTTCGGTAAAGGTCACCGGGCCGCTCTCGGCGAACAACGGCGAAGTGGCCACGCAGTGGGCCATTGACGGCCGGGGCATCGTGCTGCGCTCGCTATGGGACGTCGGCCATCTGTTGCGCACCGGCAAGCTCGTGCAGGTCCTGCCCGCGCTGACACAGGAGGCCAACGTCTACGCCGTGTACCCGTCCAAGCTGCCCGCCACGGCCAAGACGCGGGTGTGCGTCGAGTGGCTGCACGCGGCCCTGCCTGCGCTGGTCGAGCAGCACCGGCGCGGCGGCTCCTGCCTCTCGTAGGACAAGCGCGGCGTCGTCCGCAATGGATGCGCCGCTGCGGGCTTTGCCTGCGACGCGTGTCATCGCCTCACTGCCACGAAGGCAGCGCAAGCCTGGCAAGCACGCGCGCCATGGGCAAACCCCGCCGGAACGCAAGGTCTGCTGGCCTGGCGGCCGCACTCGCACTCGGACCGTTTTGCCTGTCCGATCCGGCCATGCTTCATGGCCTCTTCAATAGCGGCCCGCGCCATGGAGGCAGTCCAGAAACGCCTGGGCAAGCGCCGGCACCGCGCGTTGCTGGTTGTGCAGGACGTAGCTCTGGAACGCGATCGCCGGCTCGAACGGGATGGCCTTCACCGCGGGCAGCTTCAGGCTGCGGACGACCACGGGATTGACCACGCTGACCCCCAGGCCCATGCCCACCATGGTGCAGATGGTGGCCGCATAGGGCGTCTCCAGTGTCAGGACGCGTCCGTCGGGCACGAATGCCGCGTCGACGGTGGCGCGCGTGCCATCCCCGTGCGTCAGCGAGATAAACCGCTCACCGTCGAGGTCGCTGGCCCGAATCCGGCGCTTCTTCGCCAGCCGGTGCGTGGCCGGCACGATGCACACGCCGTCTTCCTGCCGCAGCAGCGCGCTCTCGATGCCCGAGGTCTCCACCACGTAGGAGACCAGCCCGAAATCGCAGAACTGGGTGGCCGTCCACTTGGCAACTGTCGGCGAGTCATTGGTATGCACCGCGATGGGCACGTCGGGGTACTGCTCGCGGAAGGCCAGGATCGCCTCCGGCATGACCGTCATGGCAATGGAAGGCACCGTGCCGATGCGCAGCGTGCCCACCCCGAGTTCGCGTATCGCGCGAGCGGAGGCGCGCAGGCTGTCGAGGCCCGCAAATGATCGCTCCACGTCCTTGAACAAGGCTTCGGCTTCCGTCGTCGGCGTGAGCCGGCCCCCGATGCGAGCAAACAGGCGGAAGCCGACTTCCCGCTCCAGCTGGCCGATCACGCGGCTGATATTGGGCTGCGATGTGTGGAGCTGCGCCGCGGTGACCGTCATGGAGCGGCTCAGCATCACCGCCCGGAACGCTTCGATCTGTTTGAAGTTCATGCCTTTGGGAGTGCTTTCGGCCCGGATGGGCGTGCCGTCGATGGTATATCAAATCTGCATGCTCACGGCCAAACTACTGATTTGACGATATATCGTCGAGATTCCCATACTGTGTTCAACGCCCCTGGAGAAACACGTATGGAATCCAAAGTCAGCCGCCGCCTGACGCAGCCCACGGCCGCGGAAGTATGCGAGCACATCTACCTGCCCCGACTGATGCGCGAGTTCGGCAGCGGCTTTCCCTATCTCACCGAAATCAACCAGGCACACCTGCTGATGCTGCACGGCGCAGGCCTGATACCGTCGGAGGTAGCCGCCGTGCTGGCGCGGGCCCTGATGCGGATCGAGTCGGYGGGGCCGGACGCCGTTCCCCTGGACCCGGCGCGCGAAGATGCCTACTTCAACTACGAGGCGCACCTGATGGCGGTTGCCGGCGCCGACGCCGGCGGCAGGCTGCACGTGGCGCGCAGCCGCAACGACATCCTGGCCACCCACGACCGCCTGCGGGCGCGCGACAAGGCCATGGCGATCCTGGAGGGCCTGCTGGCCACACGCGGCGTGGTGCTGGACAAGGCCGCCGAGTACGCCGACGTGGTGATGCCCGGCTACACCCACCTGCAAGCCGCCCAGCCCATCACGTACGGCTACTACCTTGCCGGCGTGGCGGAGGCGCTTGGCCGCGACATCACCCGCCTGCGCCAGGCATTGGCGGGACTGGACGCTTGCCCGCTGGGCGCCGGCGCGCTGGCCGGCACGGCCTTCCCGATCGACCGCGATGCCACGGCGCGCTGGCTCGGCTTCTCCAGCTACGTGGCCAACTCCCTCGACGCTGTGGCCTCGCGCGACTTTGCGTGGGAGATCCAGTCCGCCATCACCATCGCAACTGTCACCTGGGGCCGGTTTGCGCAGGACCTGTTCGTCTGGTCCACGCCGGAGTTCGGCCTGATCGAGTTCCCGGACAGCGTGGCGGGCACCTCGAGCATCATGCCGCAGAAGAAGAATCCGGTCGTACTTGAGTATCTCAAGGGCAAGGGCGGCCATATGCTGGGACTGCTCACCGCGTCGCTCGCGGCGGTCAAGGGCAGCCACTTCACGCATACCGGCGACGGCAATCGCGAGAGCATGCGTGGATTCTGGGAGTCCATGGACGAGTGCCAGCGCTGCATCGCGCTGCTGCGGCTGGTGCTCGAGCACGCGACGCCGTTGCGGGCGAACATGGTGGCGCGCGCGCGCCGTGACTTCTCCGCGGCGACCGATCTCGCGGACGCGCTGGTGCGCGAGGCCGGCGTGTCCTTCCGCGAGGCGCACCACATCGTGGGCGCCGTCGTGCGCGAAGCACTCGACAAGCGCATTCCTGCCGACGAGATCGACACAGACATGGTTTGCGCCGCGGCGCTGCGCCATACCGGCCGGGCCATCGTACTCGCGCCTGCCGTAGTCGCTCGCTGCCTGGATCCAGAACAGGGCGTCGCGGCCAGGACCGCCGCCGGCGGCCCTTCGCCCTCGCTGGTGCGCGACAACGCTGCCGCGCAGCGCCGCGAGCTGGCATCGGCCGGGGAAGCGCTCGACATCTTGCGCCAGGGCGTTGTCGGCGGCCGCGCCGCCTTGAAACAGGCTGTGGCCGGCCTCGCCGGCCTGCACTAGCCGTGGCCGCCATCCGCGGCCTGCCCTCCCCTCGATACCGTATCCTTGTCCGACGGAGATATCTGCCCATGAAACCGATTGCGCGCATGCTCGCCGCCGCCTGTCTATCGCTGGGGACCACCCTGGCGCTGGCCGGCCCCTTTCCCGACAAGCCGATCAGGCTGGTCGTGCCCTTTCCGCCGGGCGGCACCACCGACCTGCTTGGCCGGGTGCTGGCAAACCGCCTGTCGGAAACCCTGGGCCAGCAAGTCATCGTCGACAACCGGCCCGGCGCCGGCGGCACGATCGGCTCGGATGTCGTCGCCAAGGCACCCGCGGACGGCTATACGCTGCTGTTCGGCACGGTGGGCACGCAATCCATCAACACCTCGCTCTACAAGCGGCTGCCGTTCGACGCGCAAAAGGACTTCACGCCGGTAGCACTGTTCGCCGGGGTGCCCAACATCCTGGTCGTCAACCCCAAGGTGCCTGTCAAGTCCGTGAAGGAACTCGTGGACTACGCCAAGAGCCACCCCAACGCGCTCAATATGGGATCGGCAGGCAACGGCACGACCAACCATCTCTCGGGCGAACTGTTCAAGTCGATGGCCGGCGTGCAGATCGTCCACGTGCCGTACAAGGGGAGCGGCCCCGCCATGGCAGACCTGCTGGCCAATCAGGTGCAACTGATGTTCGACAACCTGCCCGGCTCGCTGCCGCATGTCAAAGCCGGCAGGCTGCGCGCCCTGGCGGTGACCAGCGCCACGCGATCCCCCGCACTCCCCGACGTCCCCACCATGGCCGAAGCCGGCATCGCCGGCTATGAGGCAGACGTCTGGTTCGGCGTGGTCGGGCCGAAAGGCCTGCCTGCAAGCGTCGTCGCAAAGCTCTCGGCCGAGATCTCGCGCATCGCGCAGGACAAGCCGATGCGCGACAAGCTGATCCGGCAAGGCGCGTCGCCGCTGACATCGACGCCGGAGCAGTTTGCCGTGCTGATCCACCGCGACACCGACAAGTGGTCGAAGCTCGTCAAGGATTCCGGCGCGGCCATCGACTGAGGCCACGGATGGCAGTGCCGGCAGCGGATCTCCCCGGTCCGCCGGGACCCGGCAATTGATCCCCGTCAGTTAAGCAGGGCGGCCGCGGGATCGGCGGCGCGGCTTCAGCGCACCAGCCCCCAGCCCGACATCAAGGTGTGCAGTTGCGCATGCTGGTGCTGGGTCAAGGGCCACGCCGATGGCGGCCGCGTGGCACCGCAGTCGTTGCCCATCATCTGCAGCGCGGCTTTCACGACCGTGACATTGGCGCCGTTGTTCTCTTGCGCGCGCAGTTCCTCGAAGGGAAGCATCTCGTCGATGAGGCGCATCGCCCTGGCGTAGTCGGCGGCTTCGAGTGCGGCATGAATGGCAACCGAGCGCTCGGGCATCACGTTGATCAGGCCCGAGGTAAAGCCGCGTGCCCCGACCGCGTAGAGGGGCGGCGCCCACACTTCCGCAAGCCCGCCCACCCAGGCCAGGCCGAGATCGGCCGTGCGGCGCATCGCCTGCGCCAGCACCAGCGGCGTGGGTGAGGCCCATTTCACGCCGATCACCTCAGGGATGCGGCACAGTTCCTCGATGGCAGCCAGCCCGATGTTCTCGTTGCGCAGGTAGAGCACCAGCGGCAGGCCCTCGCCGGCCTCCGCGATCTTGCGCACGTAGGCCGACACCCCGCGCGGCGCCACGAACGGATCGGGCGGCTGGTGCACCATCAGCGCATCGGCGCCGGCGCGGCGCGAGGCGCGCGCCAGCGCGCAGGCTTCGTGCACGCTGCGGCCCACGCCGGCAAGCAGCGGCACGCGGCCGGCCACGCATTCGGCGGCCACGTGCACCATCCGCACGGCCTCCTGCTCGCGCAGGCCGTAGAACTCGCTGGTGTTGCCGTTGGCAACCAGCACATGCACGCCGGCCTTGACCGCGCGGTCCACGACGGGCGCGAGCGGTGCCGGCGAGACGGTATCATCTGCATCGAATGGCGTGACCAGGATGCCGGAAATGCCATCAAGCGCGGTGCGCAGCGCGGAACCTTCGAAAGTAGCCACCTTCATCTCCCCGGGGAAAAGACACAAGAGGTGCCACTCTAAGGAGGAACCGGCCGCAGCGTCCAATCCAAACAGGCGATGCCGCAATACAAGAATTGAATCGTGCTTCAGCTCTCGCATCTTCGCAGCTTCGTGGCGGTGGCCACGGAACTGCATTTCGGCCGGGCCGCCGCGTTGCTGAACATGACGCAACCGCCGCTTACCCGGCAGATCCAGCTGCTCGAACATGAGGTCGGGGTCCGCCTGCTGGAGCGCTCGGGCGGAAACGTGCGCCTGACCCTGGCCGGCGCCACGTTCTTGCGCGAAGCGGAGGACATCCTGCGCCGCAGCCAGGCCGCGACGCTTGCGGCACGACGCGCCATGCGGGCGGACGCGGGCACCGTGACGATGGGGTTCATCCCTGCCGCCAGCTTCACCTTGCTGCCGCAGATCCTGGCCGCGATCGGCACCAGGTACCCGGAGGTCCACGTGGCACTGCGCGAAATGCAGACGGATGCCCAGCTCGAAGCCATTGGCGCCGACCGCATCGAGCTTGGCATCGTCCGGCCGTTCGCGCCACGCAGCTTTGCGCTGTCCGCGCCGCTGCTGCGCGAACCGTTTGTGCTTGCGGCGCCGGCCGGGCATCCCTTGATGCGCTGCAGTTCGCTGACCCTCCAGTCCCTGGAGGCGCAGCCCTTCATCGAGTTCTGCCCGTCGGAATCCCGCTACCTGTACGAGATCGTGGCGGGCCGGCTGCGTGCCGAAGGCGTGGCGCCCGAGACCGTCCAGACGCTGAGCCACACGCATTCCATCCTGTCGCTCGTCGACGCAGGCATGGGCGTCGCGCTGGTCCCCCAGTCCGCGCACAGGCTGGGGTACGCGGGTGTTGCCTTCCGCCCGCTCGAGAAGGCCGCCGGGCTGGATGTCGAGTTGCATCTGGCGTGGCGCCGCGGCAGCCAGCACGGCGTCGCGGACACCGTGCGCACGCTGTTGCAAGAGACCTTCCCGGCCTCGGCCTAGCCGTCGCGGGTTCGCCGCCCTCGCCTCTTTCCTCTGCACGCCGCGCCGCGCACGCGCACACGCATACGCAAGCCCCCAAAAAAACCGCGCCGCCTCTTCTGCAAGAGGCGGCGCGGCTTCATGACGGCTTCATGACGGCGACCCGCGGCGGCGAGCACCCGGGCAGGCCCGGGTGCTCTCCGCGCATGGGAACTGTCAGATCTCTTCGTATAGCGGTAGCGTCAGGAATTCAGCGAAGTCTTCCGACGTCGACATCTGCTCGAAGATCTCGGCGGCACGGTCATAGGTCCTGGTGTCGCCACCGACGAACTCCTTGATCTTGCCCAGTTCTTCCGGGATCAGGCCACGCACCATCTCGGCGGTCACCTTGCGGCCGTCTTCCAGCTTGCCCTTGGGCGAGCGGATCCACTGCCACACCTGCGAGCGCGAGATCTCGGCGGTGGCGGCGTCTTCCATCAGGTTGTGGATGGGCACGCAGCCGTTGCCGGCCAGCCAGGAGCCGAGGTAGTGGATGCCGACGTTGATGTTCATGCGCAGGCCGGCTTCGGTGATCGGGGTTTCCGGCTGGAAGTCCAGCAGGTCCTTGGCCGCCACGTTGACGTCGTCGCGCTGCTTGCCGAACTGGTTGGGCGCGTCGCCCAGCACTGCCACGAATTCCTTCATGGCCGGCTCGACCAGGCCCGGGTGGGCCACCCAGCCGCCGTCGTAGCCGTCGGTGGCGTCGCGCTTCTTGTCGTTGATGATGCCCTGCATGGCGATGGCGTTCTTCTCCGGATCGTTCTTGATCGGGATCAGTGCGCTCATGCCGCCGATGGCGGGCGCGCCGCGCTTGTGGCAGGTCTTGAGCAGCAGCAGCGCGTACGAGCGCATGAACGGCGCGGTCATGGTGACCTTGGCGCGGTCGGCCAGGCAGAAGTTCTTGTCGACCTTGAACTTCTTGATGCACGAGAAGATGTAGTCCCAGCGGCCGGCGTTCAGGCCGGCGCTGTGCTCGCGCAGCTCATACAGGATTTCTTCCATCTCGAATGCGGCCAGGATCGTCTCGATCAGCACGGTCGCCTTGACGGTGCCCTGCGGCAGGCCGATTTCGTTCTGGGCCATGACGAAGACGTCGTTCCACAGGCGGGCTTCGAGGTGGCTCTCCATCTTCGGCAGGTAGAAGAAGGGGCCGGCGYCGCGCGCGATCTGTTCGCGGGCGTTATGGAACAGGAACAGCGCGAAGTCGAAGATGCCGCCGGAGACGCGCTGGCCGTCGATGGTGACGTGCTTTTCGTCGAGGTGCCAGCCGCGCGGGCGCACCTGCAGCGTGGCGATCTTGTCGGCCAGCTTGTAGTGCTTGCCGTTGGAGTCCAGCGTCAGCGTGCGGCGCACGGCGGCCTTGAGGTTGACCTGACCCTGCAACTGGTTGTGCCAGTTGGGAGTGTTGGAGTCCTCGAAGTCGGTCATGTAGCTGTCCGCGCCCGAGTTGAACGCGTTGATGACCATCTTGGCTTCGACCGGGCCGGTGATTTCCACGCGGCGGCAATGCAGCGCGGGGGGCACCGGCGCGACCTTCCAGTCGCCTTCGCGCACGCTCTTGGTCTGCGGYAGGAAGTCGGGCAGCTCGCCGGCGTCCAGGCGCTTGGTGCGCTCGACGCGGGCCGCCAGCAGCTCCTGGCGGCGCGGCTCGAAGGCGCGATGCAGCTTGTCCACCAGGGCCAGGGCCGCCGGCGTGAGGATGTCTTCGTAGGCCGGCAGGATTTCGCCGGTGATCTTCATGCCCGCAGGCAGCGTGATGGCCATCTGTGTTCTCCTGTGTTCGATGGTTGGTTTGGGTTACCCGCTGTCAGAGCGCCGCGCCGCGGGCGCGGGCGAATTGCAGCAGGTCGTTCATGTCGTGCCCGGTGCCGGCAGGGCTCACATCGAGCCGCTCCGCCGGATGACCGGCACGATTGATCCAGAAAGTCGTGAAGCCGTACCACGTTGCCCCGCATGCGTCCCAGCCGTTGGACGAGACGAACAGAATCTCGCCCGCCGGCAAGCCGAACGCCTGCGGCGCCATCGCGTAGGCGGCCGGCGCGGTCTTGTAGAGGCGCACCGGGTCCACCGACAGCACATGGTCGAACAGGCCGTGCATGCCGGCGCTCTTGACCGAGATATCGAGCATCTCCGGGTTGCCGTTGGAGAGGATGCCCAGCGGCAGCCCTGCGGCGCGCAGGCGCTTGAGCGCACCGAGGTTCTCCGGGAAGGCCGACAGGCAGGCGTATTCCTTGAGCAACTGCGCTTCCGTGGCCGGGCCAAGATCCAGTTGCAGCCGCTCGGCGGCGTAGCGCAGCGCATCCACCGTGATCGCCCAGAACGATTTGTAGTATGCGCCGTCGGGACCGGCCAGGGAGCGGATGCGGGTGTAGTCGATCYGGCGCTCGCGCCACAGCATCGCCAGCGCCTCGCCCTTGCCGGGAAAGAGCTGTTCTGCGCGCGCGGTGACGGAATACACGTCGAACAGCGTGCCGTAGGCATCGAAGACGACTGCGCGGATCTTTTGCATGAGCCAGGAAATTCCTCAGGGTGAATCCTGCAGGCCCGCGTGCATCGCAGGTCTGCCAATGCGTGGGCCTGTACACCAATGAATGCATGCATTGTAGGTAGACGTTGCAGTGCGGCAAAGCCGTTGCGGGTCACTTGATCTTTTACTTTTACCCCACTAATCTTCGCTAACGCTCAAGAGAATAGACACCAAATCCACTCCATTGCCCTGCACGCTTGCTGGCAAGGGCGGCATGAGGCACAAACCGGCGAGATTCGTGGATCATTTCAAGCAACTGGAGACCTTTGTGTCGGTGGCGGCACGCGGCAGCCTGTCTGCCGCCGCAACCGCCGAGGGCGTGGCGCCCGCGATCATCGGGCGCCGCATCGACGCGCTCGAAGAGCGCCTCGGCGTGAAGCTGCTGCTGCGTACCACCCGCAAGATCAGCCTGACCTTCGAGGGCTCGGCCTTCCTGGAGGACTGCCAGCGCATCCTCAACGACCTGCACAACGCCGAGGCCAGTGTTTCGGCTGGTGGCGTCAAGGCCAGCGGCCACCTGCGCGTGACGGCGCCGGCCGGCTTCGGGCGCAAGCACGTGGCGCCGCTGGTGCCGTTGTTCATCGAGTCGCACCCCGACGTGACCATCACGCTGGACCTGTCCGACCGCGTGGTGGACCTGGTCAACGAGGGCTTCGACTGCGCCATCCGCCTGGGCGATCTGCCCGATTCCAGCCTGGTGTCCATCCGCCTGGCCGAGAACCGCCGCGTGGTGGTCGCCGCCCCAGCGTACCTGGCCCGCGCCGGCACCCCGGCCGTGCCCGAGGACCTGGCCCGGCACAACTGCCTGGCGTTCGGCGCCAGCGCCAATGTGCAGCGCGGCTGGGCCTTCCAGCAGGACGGGCGCCCGGTCACGGTCAAGGTCGGCGGCTCGATGGAGTGCACGGACGGCGCGGTGCTGCATGCCTGGTGCCTGCACGGGCACGGGCTGGCGTGGCGTTCCTGGTGGGAAGTCGGGCAGGAGATCGCCAGCGGCCGGCTGGTCACGGTGCTCGACGAGTTCCAGGCGCCGCCGATCGGCATCCATGCCGTATTTCCCCAGCGCAAGCACCTGCCGCTGCGCGTGCGGCTGTTTATCGATCACCTCAAGAACAYGTATGGCAATCCGGGCTACTGGCGAAGGGCCGAGCAGGCGCGCGCGCACGCGCCGGAACGCGCGCCCGCAGGAGAGGAATTTGATTTAAGCCAATGACGCATGCGCCACCCCTGCCTACAATGAATCAGGCGGGCGCTGTCCGGCCCGCCTCTGGCGCATCGCCATCCACTGCCTCTTTGCCCCAAAGGAGTCCAGCATGTTCAAGCACATCCTGCTACCCACCGACGGTTCGGAACTGTCCAAGAAAGCCATCGACGGCGCGCTGGAACTGGCCAAGACAATCAATGCGCGTGTCACCGGCTATGTGTGCCTGGAGGAATATCCCTACACGCCCTTCAGCGAGATCGTGGTGGAAGCCCCGCAGGCGTTCAAGGACCGCATCGAGAGCCAGGCCCGGCTGTACCTGAAGGAAGTGGAAGCCGCTGCCCTGGCCGACGGCATTTCCTTCGATGCGGACATGTCGACGTTCGCCGTGCCCTACCTGGGCATCATCGATGCCGCCGAGCGCCATGGCTGCGACGTCATCTTCATGGCCTCGCATGGCCGGCGCGGCCTCTCGGGCCTGCTGCTGGGCAGCGAGACGCAGAAGGTGCTCACCCATACCGACATTCCGGTCATCGTGTATCGCTGACGGTGTATCGCGCTGCCGCGCTCGCATCTGCATTCGGATGCCGGGCAGGAAAGCAAGGATAAGAAAAAGAATAAGGAAAAGGCTGGCCGCCCCCGCGGGATGCCAGCCTTTCCTTGCATGCACGGCCGATGCCGGCGAGCGCAGGCTCGGGCCGCTTAGCTGGCGCTATTCTTGATGCGGTCCTCGATGTGCTTGGCGCGGTCGGCCGAGCCCGGGTGCGAGGAGAACATGCTGGACTYGCCGCCGTCGAGCTTGGCCAGCTTCTGGAAAGCCGTTACCAGGCCGCGCGTGTTGGCCTTGTTCCTGGCGAGCACGTCGAAGGAGTAGTCGTCGGCGGCGCTCTCCTGTGTCTGCGAGAACTGCGCGTTGATCAGCTGTTCGCCGAGCTCTCCCAGTTGCGAGGACGACAGCGCGGCCACGGTGCCGTTGCCGCTGGCAACCAGCGCGCCGCGTGCCGCCATGGCGGCATAGGCCACCTGCATCTTGTTCCTGGTGTGGCCCAGCGCCACATGGCCCAGTTCGTGGCCCACCACGCCGCGCACTTCGTCGTCGGTCATCATGTCCATCAGGCCGCTGAGCACGCGCACACAGCCGTTGGCCATGGCCCAGGCATTGACGTCCTTGCTCAGGTAGACCTTGGCGTTGATGTTGGAGACGTCGATGGATTGCAGGCCGGCCATGATCTTGGTCAGGCGTTTGCCATAGGCGCTGTTGGCCGCCGCAATCTTGTTGGTCTTGTCGGACTCGGCGCAGGCCTGGTCGGACATGGACTTGACGTCCGCGTCGCTGAGCGAGGCCGCCTTGAGCATCGAGCTACCGGCACCCACCATGCCGTCGACATTGGTGCCGGCGCAGCCGACCGCGAGGGCAGAGAGGCCGATGGCAGCCGCCAGGGAGAATTTGCGCTTCATGAATGTATTTCTTATCGGATGAGCACCGGCCAGGAACGTCCGCCAGTGGGCTCGCATGGACATGTGCCGGTGGCTCACCGGCGGTTCTCGATGTACCGTTTCTGGCACACACCGGGAAATCATATCGTCGAAATCATCCAAAATGATCGCGAAATATCCGAATCAATACAGACATTATTTTTGACATTTACCGGAAATTTCTCGCGCCCCTCCCGGATTCCTAGCCTGCCGCCCTCGCCTACGCCTACGTGGCCCGCCAGAAAGCAAAAAACCGCGCCGTCCCTGCGGGAGACGGCGCGGCGCCTAATTGAAGGGCGCGATGGTCGCACGCCCTTCACGATGACCAGGAGTCGATCTGGCTATCCTGTCTATCTGAAGTCCGGAGATCCGGGGATGCCGGAGCCTCAGGCTACTTTCTTGTCGAAGAACTGCTCGTCTTCGGTCGAACCCTTGAGGGCGGTCGTGGACGACTGGCCGCCTTCGATGGCCTGGGTCACGGCGTCGAAGTAGCCGGTACCGACTTCGCGCTGGTGCTTGACGGCGGTGAAGCCCTTCTCGGCCGCGGCGAATTCGTTTTCCTGCAGTTCGACGAAGGCGCTCATCTGGTTGCGGGCATAGCCGTAGGCCAGGTTGAACATCGAGTAGTTCAGCGAATGGAAGCCGGCCAGCGTGATGAACTGGAACTTGTAGCCCATCGCGCCCAGTTCCCTCTGGAACTTGGCGATGGTGGCGTCGTCCAGGTTCTTCTTCCAGTTGAACGACGGCGAGCARTTGTAGGCCAGCATCTTGCCCGGGAACTTGGCGTGSACGGCYTCRGCRAACTTYTTGGCGAACTCCAGRTCCGGCTTGCCGGTTTCGCACCACACCAGGTCAGCCACTTCGGCGTAAGCCAGGGCACGCGAGATCGACTGATCCAGGCCGTTGCGCACGCGGTAGAAACCTTCGACGGTGCGCTCGCCGGTGCAGAACGGCTTGTCGTTGTCATCCACGTCCGAGGTCAGCAGGTCGGCGGCTTCGGCGTCGGTACGGGCGATCACCAGGGTCGGCACGCCGGACACGTCGGCGGCCAGGCGCGCCGCGGTCAGCTTGGCGACGGCTTCGCGCGTCGGCACCAGCACCTTGCCACCCATGTGGCCGCACTTCTTGACCGAAGCCAGCTGATCTTCGAAGTGCACGCCGGCGGCGCCCGCTTCGATCATGGACTTCATCAGTTCGAAGGCGTTCAGCACGCCGCCGAAGCCGGCTTCCGCGTCAGCCACGATCGGCGCGAAGAAGTCGGTGTCGCCCTTGCCTTCGCTCCACTGGATCTGGTCGGCGCGCTGGAAGGTGTTGTTGATGCGCTTGACCACCATCGGCACCGAGTTGGCCGGGTACAGCGACTGGTCGGGGTACATTTCGCCGGCCAGGTTGGCGTCGCCCGCGACTTGCCAGCCCGACAGGTAGATGGCCTTCAGGCCGGCCTTGACCTGCTGCATGGCCTGGTTGCCGGTCAGCGCGCCCAGCGTGTTGACGAACGGCTCGGTGTTCAGGAGGTGCCACAGCTTTTCAGCGCCGCGGCGGGCCAGGGTGTGCTCGATCTGCACGGAGCCCCGCAGGCGGACCACGTCTTCCGCCGTGTAGTTGCGCTTCACGCCCTTCCAGCGCGGGTTGGTTTCCCATTCCTTTTGCAGCTTCTGGATTTCTTGTTCGCGGGACATGTGCACTCTCCTGGTGATTGAGACGGATATGGCGTAAGAAAGCTTGCGGCTGGCTTGCCGGAACGTGCTGCCGGGCAGCCGACCGAGGCGCTGTCGGGGTGATTTCCGGAGGCAGTTGCCTGCTTCCCGGTGGCCCTGTTTTTCGCGCCTCGGGTCATGTGTCTTATATAAGAGTGTAGGGAAGCGTTCCGCGTCGCAACAGCCCGGAATGCAGTCGTCGCTTAGTTTTTTTATTCAACAAAATCATATAGTTACTGCGTTAATTTCACAATGCGGCAAGTTATACCCCATCATGAGAGATGCCCCTTGTGCTTCGCAGTTACATTTTTTGTGGCTCAAAACAACATTCCACATCGTGAAATATAAGGGGTGACACGTATCCCTGCCGGGCTGCCGGCGCTCTCGCGCCCTGCCCGTCTGGCCTGCGTGCGCGTTGCAGCGCTTGTCACTCCGGAGCGCCATCGGCAAGGCATGCGCGAACCCAGGACACTGGGTGATGGCATGGTTGCCGATGCTCCGCCAGGCGTCGTTGCGCGGCGGGCATCGGTCATGCCGCTTGAAATACCTGAGGGAATGCCGGCGCTGCGCCGGCGGCGATGTCCGGGACGATGCCCGGGGCGAACCGGATCGCTCAGGCCGGCGACAGCCCGGCCTCGCGCTCGCGCCGGTAGGCCACCCAGTCGCCGGAGGCGATACGTGGCAGGCCGGCCACCGCGTCCTGCCCAACCGGATAGAGCAGGCAACTGAGGGACTGCCCGCCGGCGACAATGCTGCGCTCCTCGCGCACGAACAACGATGCCTGGCCGGGGTAGACCTCCTCGATCTCGTCGAGCACCGGCACCAGCGCGGCATCCACCTCGTAGAGATCGCCGGCCACGCCAGGCGCGCCGGCATCCAGCACCAGGCCGGGATAGGTGCCGAAGTCATAGAGCCGGCCAGGCACCGTGGCGCTGCCCAGCAGGCGCGGTGTCGCGATGCCGTGCTTGCGCGCGGCGGCGTTGAGGTCGTTGACTTCGCCGGCACGCAGCGTGCCGTAGACGAATACCACCGGCATGCTCAGCTCCCCAGCTTGGTATCGGCCACCAGCACGCCATCGGCATCGGCGTAGATCCAGTCGCCAGGACGCACCACCGCGCCGGGCATCTGCACCGTGACTTCGCGTTCGCCCACATTGCGCCTCTGGCTTCTCTGCGGATGCAGCGCCAGCGCGCGCACGCCGATATCGCACACATCCAGCTCGGCGCTGTCGCGCACGCAGCCGTTGACGACAATGCCAGCCCAGCCGTTCTTTTCCGCCAGCACGCCGAGGTTGCCGCCCACCAGCGCGCAGCGCAGCGAGCCACCGCCGTCCACCACCAGCACGCGGCCGTTGCCGGGCGACTCCACCGCTTCGCGCACCAGCGAGTTGTCCTCGAACACCTTCAGCGTCGCCGCCGGGCCGGCAAAGGCCGCGCGCTTGCCGAAATGGCGGAACACCGGCGCCAGCACGCGCAGCGTGCCGTCGGCCAGCCGTGCTTCGTTGGCATCGCAGAGGTCGGCGGTGGCAAAGTTCATGGATGACTCCTGAATCATGAGAGGGAAAGAATCCGGTGAAATCCGGTGAGATTCGGCGCCCGCGCATGCACCGCCAGCCACCTGCCGGGGAGCGCCCGCTCTCAGCCGGCGGGCGCGCCCCGCGCCCCGGCCTCGCGGCGCGAGCGGTTGCCGTTGCCGACGGTGACGGCGGTGAAGATCGCCAGCATCTGGAAGGCACCGATCATGAAGAAGACCCAGCTCGGCCAGCGCGCGTCCATCAGCGCGCCGAAGAACAGCGGGCCGCTGGCCAGCCCGATGTCCAGGCCGGAATAGACCACCCCATAGACCCGGCCGGTGGCGCCCGCCGGCGCGGCCGCGCGCACCAGCAGGTCGCGCGAGGGCCCGGCGGTGCCCGCGCCGAAGCCGATCACCCCCATCAGCACCGGCACCATCACGGCCGGCAAGACGCCCAGCCCCACCACGATGGCGACCAAGCCGGACAGCGTGAAGCTCATCGCGATCAGGCGGTCATGGTTGCTGGTGCGCCCGGCGGCGAAGCCGCCCACGATCATGCCCCCGGCGCTGCACAGCATGTAGACCGTGTAGGAAGCCGTGGCCAGCGCCAGCGGCATGCCGTAGAGCTGGGTCAGCGCGGTCGGCGCGAAGCTCTGGATGCCCGAGAACGAAAACGTGGTGACCAGGAAAAAGGCCCAGCAGATCCAGACCTGCGGCAGCCTGAGGAAGGCCAGCATGCCGCCGCCGGCCGCCTTGCCTGCCGGCGCGCCCGCCTTCGCCGCCATGGCGGTGCGGGGATCGAGCACCCGGCGAAACACCAGCAGCACGGCCAGCACGCCGAACGCCACCACCGCCGCGCAGGCCAGCGCCGTGCGCCAGCTGCTCAGTTCGGCCAGCGTGACCAGGAATACCGGGGCCGCGGCCCAGCCGAGGTTG
The DNA here is from genome assembly GCF_056397305.1 of Cupriavidus sp. 05N40. Taxonomy (NCBI): domain Bacteria; kingdom Pseudomonadati; phylum Pseudomonadota; class Betaproteobacteria; order Burkholderiales; family Burkholderiaceae; genus Cupriavidus; species Cupriavidus sp. 05N40. The sequence goes on along the minus strand of NZ_JBFTND010000031.1, from coordinate 16,897 downwards.
CCGGAGATGCCGTGCACCGAGAACGCATGTCCCAGCCGCGGCTGCGACACATGCTTGTTGAGCAGGGTGAAATCGGCGGGATGGAACACGCCGTTGCCGATGCCGGCCACGCCGGCGCCGAACAGCAGCATGGCGTAGCTGGGGCTGAATGACAGCAGCAAGGCCGCCGAACCCAGCAGCGCCAGGCCGCCGAACAGCACGGGCGAAGCGCCGAAGCGGTCCACCACGAAGCCCGAAGCGGTCTGCACCAAGGCCGAGACGGCAAAGAACACCGTCATCAGCAAACCCAGCTCGGCATAGCTCAGGCCGAACTCGGCCTTGATCCACGGGAACAGCGGTGCCAGCAGCAGGTGGTAGAAATGGGAAACCCCGTGCGCGAGCCCCACCAGGCCGATGACCTGGGCGTCGTGGCGCAGCGGATTACGGACGGGATCGAGAGTGGCGGCGGTCATCGGGCGGCTATCCGTACAGTGCGGTGCATGGGCGCGCCTGCCGCTGCTGCCTGGCATGGGACGCGCGCTGCGAATATCGCATCATAGAGGAAAACCACGCCCGGCTGGCGTGGCCCGAGCGCTACATCTGCTTGAACAGATAGGCGTACTGGCGTGCCACCGGCAGGGTCTCGGCGCGGTTGCGCAGCTTCAGCGCGAGCCGCCCGAGCGACTGGTTCACGGCGCTGGCCACGCAGTCGATGTTCACCACCGTGCCGCGATGGATCTGCCAGAAGCGTTCCGGGTCGAGCTGCTGGGACAGCTCGCGCAGGCTGGTGCGGATCAGCGCCTCGCCGCTGGTAGACACYACGTTGACGTACTTGTCGGTYGCCTCKAGGTAGATCACYTCRTCCACCGGGATGATGCGGATYTCCTGCCCGACCAGCGCCTTGATGAAMCGCAGGTAGCCRTGCTGGCCCGCGCCCGCGGCCGGCTGCTGCGGGGCGCCGCCGCCTGGCGGCTCCAGCGTCTCGAGCCGCGCCAGCAGTTGCGCCAGGCGGCCGGTATCGAGCGCCGCGCCACCCTCTTCGCCAGCCTGGGCATGCTCGGCCAGCCGCCCCTTGAGGCGTTGCACGGTGGCCTCCAGCCGCTCCGGCTGCACCGGCTTGAGCACATAGTCGACCGCCTCGCGCTCGAAGGCTTCCAGCGCGAACTGGTCATAGGCGGTGACGAACACCACCAGCGGCGGATGATCGAACTCCATCAGTTCACGCGCCACGTCCATGCCGCTCATGCCCGGCATGCGGATATCGAGGAAGGCCACTTGCGGCGCATGCTGGCGTGCCGCCTCCAGCGCGGACACGCCGTCATGCACCACGGACACGACCTGCGCCTCCGGCCACAGGCTGCTCAGTTCTGCATGCAGGGCGCGCGCAAGCAACGGCTCATCGTCGGCGATCAACAAGGTCGGGGACATGGGAACGGTAGTGGACGGTCGGGACAGTCGGGACGGCAGGGATTGCCGCAGCGCTCAGCGCTGCGTCAGGCTTGCGGGGCGCCATGCGCGGCGGCACTGGCAACCGGGGCGATGCCGATCCCCGCCGGGATCGTGCCCGCCGGTGCCGCCGTACGCGCGATGATGGCGGTCACCGTAGGACGCATGACCGGCAGCGTCAGCCGCACGACCACGCCGCGCGGCGAATTTTCTTCCATCTGCATGCTTGCCGCGGCGCCAAAGATGCGTGCGAGGCGCTCGCGCACATGGGTCAGGCCCAGGCCCGACCCCTTCGTCACGGCATGGCCGAAGCCCACGCCGGTATCGGCGATCACCACCTGCACCGCCGCGTCGCCCAGCGCGCGCGCCGACAACACGATGCTGCCGCCGTGCATGCACGGCTCGATGCCATGGCTGACCGCGTTTTCCACCAGCGGCTGGATCAGCATTGGCGGGATCTCCACTTCAGCCAGTTCCGGCGGCAGGTCGACGCTGTAGCTGAGCCGGGTGCCGAAGCGCAGGCACTGGATATCGAGGTAGCTGCGCAACAGTTCGAACTCCTGGCGCAGTGTGCACTGCTCGGCGCGCGTGTGCGCCAGCGACATCCGCAGGAAGCCGATCAGCCGCTGCAGCAGGCGCCGCGCGGCCTGCTGGTCAGTGGCGATCAGGCAGTCCAGGTTGGCCAGCGAATTGAACAGGAAGTGCGGCTCGATCTGCGCCTGCAGCGCCATCAGCTGCGCGCGCACCAGTTGCTTCTCGGCTTCCTCGCGTTGCAGCGCATCCAGCGCGGCCTGCCGCTCCAGGTGCGCCAGCTTCTCGCGCGACCAGTAGAAGTAGATCATGCTGGCCGAGGCAAGCATGCCCACCACCAGGCACATGCGCAGCATGTCGGTGGCCTCTTCGAAGGACTTCGCCGGCTCGTTCAGCACCACCCGGGTGGCCCAGCTACCCATGATGACCCCGAGCGGCACGGCGATCGCGGCCAGGCAGATGAACGGCCAGCGCGTGGGCCGCTCGTTCCACCAGATCACCACGCGGGCAACATCGATCAACAGCCAGATCGACAAGCCGATGAGGTGGCTGTAGACGAAGTTGTGCCACATCGAGCCGCCGGTGCGGAAGCCATAGTTGAGACTGAYGGCAATCACGGTGTTCATGCACAGCACGAACACGAGGTCGCGCCCGAGAATCGTGAGGCGCGAGGGAATGGCGGCGGGACAGCGGCCCAGCGATTTCATAGGGACGGAAGCTCCGTACAGGGCAGATGCGTCTTGAAAGGCAAAAGTGGCAGGCGCGCCATGTGCTGGACACGCGCGGACATCGGGCGGCTGCCTGACGGGCTATTGTAAAGGCCGCTCATCGGCTCGGACGGCCGTCGGCCGGCTCGCATGTGCGCTGGGCCACCTTTGCGGCCCCGCCTTCCCCGGCCGGCCTGCCGTGCAGCGCCGCCCACCATTGCCCCGACAGCACAAAGCGCGGAAATGTGATCCACTGCTCGGCCAGGATGCGCCCGGCGATATCGAGCGGGCCGGCAAACGGCTCCGGTCGCTCGGCCTCGAGCCGGTGGCCCCGGCCCTGCAGCATCATCGATACGCCCATGCAGAGCACGCCCAGCCCCACCGCCGGCACGGACAGCGTCAGCACGCCGTAGACCAGCAGCACATTGCCTGCCATGAATATCGGCACGGCCACGATATGCAGCAGCAGGCTGCGCGGGTCGGTGTGATTGCGGGCGTAGCCGCGCCATTGCCAGGCCAGCAGGCCATCAGGGCGCGGGCTCATGGCCGCGGCCCCCGCTGCGTCGCACGGCGGATCGCCAGTCGGCGCACCAGCAGCACGGCGCCGAGCGCGATCAGGATGAGAGGCCAGCCCTCGCGGGTGATATACGCGGGCAGGACGCCGGCGTTGTGCGCCAGGAACAACCCGCCCAGCGCAATAAGGATGATCGGGGCCAGGAGCCCCCTGCCGCTACGGCCTTGTTTCATGTTGCGCTCTCCTCGCAGCCTTGTCGCTCCGCTCGCCATCGCCGGCACGCCGTCTGATGCGGCGCATCACGCCATGTGACGGCACCGAGGTGATCCGCCACGTACTGGACGAACTTTACGCCTGCCCCGCGCGAGACGGAAGCAGCGTGCGACGAACGGGGAGTGAGCGGCGCGAAACGCGAGGATGCGGTGCCACCGGCACCGCCGCATGGCAGCCCGCCGCCGGAATCCCGGCGGCGAATGTGCCCGGAAGAGCATGCCAGCTTGCGCTGGAACAGCGCAAATCAGGCCTCGACCACCTGCCCGCCGGCCGGCTCGGACAAGGCACTGCTGACGGTGTCGCGCGACAAATGCGGCGCGAACATATTGATGAAGGCATGCGCATAGCCGCGCAGGTAGGCACCGCGGCGCACGGCCACGCTGGTGGTATTGGCCTCGAACAGATGGTCGGCCGAGATCCTGACCAGGCCGGCATCCTTGCGCTCGTCATAGGCCATCGAGGCGATGATGCCCACGCCCAGATCCAGTTCCGCGTAGGTCTTGATCACGTCGGCGTCCATGGCGGTCAGCACGATCTCCGGCTGCAGCCCGGCGGCGGCGAACGCGCCGTCGATCTTGCGGCGGCCGGTAAAGCCCGCGTCGTAGGTGATGATCGGAAAGCCGGCGATGTCTTCCAGCGTCGGCTCGGGCAGGCGGGTCAGCGGGTGCTCCGGCGAGACCACCAGCACGTGTTGCCAGCTATAGGCCTCGAACGAAGTCAGCCCGGCCTCGCTGGCCACGGCCTCGGTGGCGATGCCGATATCCGCCTGCCCGGTCAGCAGCAGTTCCACGATATGCGCCGGCGACGCTTCCTGCAGCGCCAGCGTCACATGCGGATAGGCGCGGCGGAAGCTCTGCACTACCTTGGGCAGCGCGTAGCGTGCCTGGGTATGGGTGGTCGCCACGGTCAGGCGGCCGGTATGCCGCCCGGCGAATTCGTCACCGGCCTGGCGCAGGTTCTCGGCCTCGAGCAGCAGGCGCTCCACGATCCGCACGATCTCGCGGCCGGGCTCGGTGAGGCCCGTGAGGCGCTTGCCATAGCGCTCGAAGATCTCGACGCCAAGCTCCTCTTCGAGCTCGCGGATCTGGCGCGATACGCCGGGCTGCGAAGTGTAGAGCGCGTTGGCGACCTCGGTCAGGTTGAACTGGCGGCGCACCGCCTCGCGGATCGAACGCAGTTGCTGGAAGTTCATTGTGCGGCTCCTGCCGGCGCCGCCTTGGGCTGGGCGCGGGCTGATGAATTGGGTTGGACGAAGACGCGCAACTGACGCGGCCGCACGGCGAGCAGTTCGCCCTCGCGGAAGCCCTGGTGGCGGAAGCGCTCCAGCGGCAACGCCACCTCGATCACCTCCTGGTTGTCCTCGCGCTCGAGTTCGAGCTGGGCCACGGGACCGAGCGTGAGCGCACGGCGCAGCGTAACGGCGATGCCGTCGGCGCCCGGCGCATAGCGTTCGAGATCGAGGTCGTGCGGGCGCACGTAGGCCACCGCATCGCCGGCCGTCTCGTGGCCGTTGCCGACYACCGGCAGTATCGCCTCGCCGGTATGCAGCAGGCCGCCGAGCTCGCCGACCTCGAGCCGGCCGTGGAACAGGTTGACGTTGCCAAGAAAGCCGAACACGAACGGCGTAGCCGGATGGTTGTAGACCGCTTCCGGCGTGCCGGCTTGTTCGACGTGGCCGCGGTTCATCAGCACCACCTGGTCGGCCACTTCCAGCGCCTCTTCCTGGTCGTGCGTGACGAACACGCTGGTGACGTGCAGTTCGTCGTGCAGGCGGCGCAGCCAGCGGCGCAGCTCCTTGCGCACCTTGGCGTCGAGCGCGCCGAACGGTTCGTCGAGCAGCAGCACGCGCGGCYCCACCGCCAGCGCGCGGGCCAGCGCGATACRCTGGCGCTGCCCGCCCGAGAGCTGCGGCGGATAACGGTCGRCCAGCCAGTCGAGTTGCACCAGTTCCAGCAGCGAGCGCACCTTCTCGCGGATCTGCGCCTCGCTCGGGCGCTCCGCGCGCGGCTTCACGCGCAGGCCGAAGGCCACGTTCTCGAACACCGTCATGTGCTTGAACAGCGCATAGTGCTGGAACACGAAGCCCACCTGGCGCTGGCGCACATGCTGGTTGGACGCGTCACGGCCCTCGAGCAGGACCTGGCCCGCGTCCGCGCGCTCCAGCCCCGCGATGATGCGCAGCAGCGTGGTCTTGCCGCAGCCCGACGGCCCCAGCAGCGCCGTCAGCTGGCCTTCATCGAAATCGAGCGAGACGTCGTCGAGCGCGACGAAATTCCCGAAGCGCTTCTGCACATTCCTGACCTGGATGCTCATGATGCCTGTCCTTGCAATTTGCCTGCGCCCGGATTCTCCGGCGCAAAGTTCTCGTCGTCGGCGTGCTCGCGGCGCGCCCGGTGTTCCACCAGCGTCTTGATGCCGAGCGTCACCAGGGCCAGCAGCGTCAGCAGCGAGGCCACCGCGAAGGCCGCCGCGAAGTTGTATTCGTTGTAGAGAATCTCCACGTGCAGCGGCATGGTGTTGGTCAGCCCGCGGATATGGCCCGACACCACCGAGACCGCGCCGAACTCGCCCATGGCCCGCGCATTGCACAGGATCACGCCGTACAGCAGGCCCCAGCGGATATTGGGCAGCGTGATGCGACGGAAGGTCTGCCAGCCGGACGCGCCCAGCACGATGGCGGCTTCCTCTTCCTCGCTGCCCTGTGCCTGCATCAGCGGGATCAGCTCGCGCGCGACGAACGGAAAGGTGACGAAGATGGTGGCCAGCACGATGCCCGGCACGGCGAACATGATCTTGATGTCGTGCGCCTCGAGCCATGGTCCCAGCCAGCCCTGCGCGCCGAACAGCAGCACGTAGACCAGGCCCGAGATCACCGGCGACACCGAGAACGGCAGGTCGATCAGCGTGGTCAGCACGCTCTTGCCACGGAACTCGAACTTGGCGATGGCCCAGGCCGCCGACACGCCGAACACCACGTTGAGCGGCACCGCGATGGCGGCCACCAGCAGTGTGAGCTCGATCGCGGCCACGGCATCGGGCTCGACCAGCGAAGCGAAATATGTCTGCACGCCCTTGCGCAGCGCCTCGTAGAAAACCGAAGCCAGCGGCACGAACAGGAACAGCGCGAGGAACAGGACCGCGACCGCGATCAGCGTGTAGCGCACCCACGGCGCTTCCCCGGTGGCATCCGCGAAGCGCGCCGCGGGAGCGGCGCGGCCACCCAGGCCCTTGGTAACGATACCGGCCATCTCAGCTCTCCTTGTCCTGCGCCACGGCGGCGCGCCCTGCCGTGTGGTGGCGGCGCGTCCATGCCTGCAGCAGGTTGATCAACAGCAGCAGCGCGAAGGAGATCACCAGCATCACCACGGCCATTGCGGTGGCGCCGGCGTAATCGTATTGCTCCAGCTTCGAATAAATCATCAGCGGCGCGATCTCGGAGACCATCGGCATATTGCCGGAGATGAACACCACCGAGCCGTATTCGCCGGTGGCCCGCGCGAACGACAGCGCGAAGCCGGTCAGCAGCGCCGGCAGGATGGTCGGCAGGATCACGCGGGCAAAGGTCTGCAGGCGCGTGGCGCCCAGGCTGGCGGCGGCCTCTTCCAGTTCCTGCTCCGCATCTTCCAGCACCGGCTGCACCGTGCGCACCACGAACGGCAAGCCGATGAAGGTCAGCGCCACCACCACGCCCAGCGGCGTGAAGGCGACCTTGATGCCCATCGGCTCCAGGTAGCGGCCGAGCCAGCCATTGCCGGCGTACAACGCGGTCAGCGCGATGCCGGCCACCGCGGTGGGCAAGGCAAACGGCAGGTCCACCAGCGCATCGATCAGGCGCTTGCCGGGAAAGCGGTAGCGCACCAGCACCCACGCCACCACCAGGCCGAACACGGTATTGATGATGGCGGCGATCAGCGAGGCGCCGAAGCTCAGTTGCAGCGAGGCCACCACGCGCGGCGCGCTCACCGCACCCCAGAACGCTTCCCAGCTCATGGTGAAGGTCTTGAGGAAGGTGGCCGACAGCGGGATCAGGACGACCAGCGTCAGGTAGAACAGCGTGAAGCCCAGCGACAGGCCGAAGCCGGGGAGCACGGTAAAGCGCTGCTGGCTGGCCTTGCCTGACGCGCTTTCGCGTGCCTGGGGGGCATCCGGTCTGGCCGGGGGCGGGTTGTCCGCCAGGGAAATCGAGGGTGGCATATCGTCTCGTCAGTGCCGTCTGTGCCGCACCCGCCACCCACGCACAGAGTCCGGAAGACTGGCGGATACGGCGGCCAGGCATCCGGCTAGCGGAATCGGGGGACTACGGGGAGGGCTCTCTTTATGACGCCGGCGCATAACGCACCGGCCTACGAGACAAATTCTGCAGATACGCCCTTATAAACAGAACGAATCTTTACGCATTTTCTTAGACGTTTTAGATATAAGGGAACGTCGAGGACACTTCCACCTCGGCATCCCACGGCCCGGCACGGTCTCCAGCCAGGCCGGCACTGCCGTCGGCCTCGATGCGCTGGATCAGCGTATCGAGCAGGGCGAGGCCTGCCGGCCACTGATCCAGGCCCGAATCGGCGTTGATGTGCCCTAGCATGCCCGCGTCGTGCAGCTCGCTGCCCCACAGCGTGCCCCAGCTGAATGCCGTGCGCTGCTGCATCCAGGGATCGTTGCGGCTGGCCACGAGGATGGTCGGAAACGGCAGCCGGTGCGCGGGAAGCAATCCGGCCACGCCGAATTTGTCCGGATCGGCCGGCGCCACCAGCAAGGCACCGGCAATGCCCTCGGCATCCAGCGCGGCCTGGCGCAGCGTGGCCAGGCAGCCGAAGCTGTGCGCCACCAGGATGGCGCCGCGCGGCGCCACTCGCTGCGCCCGCATGATGCTCTCCGAGACACGCTCGGCCCACAGCGGCAGGCTCGGGCGCGACCAGTCGTGCTGCTCCACGCGCTGCCAGTCCGGGAAACGCTGCTCCCAGCGGCTCTGCCAGTGACCGGGACCGCTGCCGTGCAGGCCGGGTACCGTGAGGATCTGCAAACCCTTCGGCACTTTCAGCCACACCTCGGCGGCGGCTGGTGCGGCCATGCCCGCCGGCCTCTTCGTCCGCGTCATATCGGCTCCTTGCTGAATTCCAGCGGCGCGCGGCCCGGACCGGAACGCGCCACCCCGCCGCCATCCCGCGCGGCATCGCCGGGCGCCGCCCGGTGGTCCGGTTGCACTTCGTGCAGCCGGCGCGCGCTCACCGCCTCGCCGGTAAACACCCCCTGCCCCAGCACGATCCCGGCCGCCTGCAGCCGCTCGGCGTGCTCGGCGTTCTGCAGGCGGCGCCCRATCAGGGTCACGCCGGCGCTGTCGGCACTGGCCTGCAGGCCGGCGAGCTGGCGGTCCGTCCAGCTGCGGCGCATATCGAGCTTGAGCCAGTTGGGCAGTGCGTGCGCCATCAGCGCGCCCGCCTCTGCCGGATCCGATGCCTGCAGGCTCACCGCGAAGCCGTTGCGCCGGTAATTGCCCACCACATGGAGCAGCAGCGGCAGGTCGTCGTTGGCGCTGGCCGGCACCTGGATCACGAAACGATCGATCGGCAGGCCGAGCGATTGCAGCGCGCGCCGGAATGCCGCGCCGTGATCGTCCGCGACCGCCGCCAGCAGCCGGTTGTGCACGTTGAGCACCAGCTTGCGGTCGCCATCCGCCGCGAAATAGTTGATGGCATGCACCAGGCGCGAGAGGCGATCCAGCGATACCAGCGAGGCATCGTCGGCCGCCATCGCGAACAGCTTCCACGCCGCCAGCCCCACGCCGCCACCAGCATAGGTGCGCAGCGTGCCTTCATGCGCCACCACGTCGCGGCTCGACAGGGTGATGAGCGGCTCGAAGGCACTGGTCAGCGAACAGTTGAAGAACTGGCCCTGCACCTGGCCATGCTCGTCACGCCACAACTGGCGATCGCTGCCGGGTTGCCGCGGCAGTCCGTCCAGGTAATGCGCGAGGGCTGCCAGCCCCGCGCCTGCCCCGCCTGTTTCATGCGCGCTTGCCATGGCGAATTCCTTTGCGGACTCCTCTACGTTGTGCCTGCCGTTCCGGACCATGCATCAAAGCTTGGCCAGCGAAACCTCGGTCGCCTTCACCAGCGCAACCACTTCGCTGCCGATGGTGAGGCCGAGATCCTTGACCGAGCGGGTGGTGATGACCGAGGTGACGATGCCGGCCGGCGTCTCGACGTCGACCTCCGAGACCACCGGGCCTTCGATGATGGCGGCGACCTTGCCGCGGAACTGGTTGCGTACGTTGATGGCTTGAATGCTCATGATAGAAGCTCCCTTGCGTGAGTGAAAATGAAGATTGCGTAAAAGATGGTGAGTGGCGCTCGCGGCGGTTTGCTGCCTTCCGCGCACGCCTGGCACGGGTGTTTGATGCACGCCATGCCCTTTGCCTCGATGCCTGCCTTCGTTATTGCCTTTTGTGCTGCCTTTGTGTTGCCTTCGGTGCTGCCTTTTGTGCTGCCCTTTGCGTTGCCTTCGGTGCTGCCTTTCGTGTTCTTCGCTGCCTTGTCTGCTACATGGCGCTAGATCGCCCAGCGCACCGAGTCGGCGGTCCGCGCCACCGACCAGTCGACGGCGGGGCCGGCTTCGTGCTGGCCCTGCGCCTGCCCGTCATCCTGCGCATCGCCTGCGCGCTGCATCACCCGGCGCAGCACCGCGTCCTCCAGATGCGCGAAGGCCGCCGAGCCGCGCTGGCGCGGCCGCGGCAGCGCCACACGCTGGTCCAGCGCGATGCGCCCGTCCTCGATGAGCACCACGCGGTCGGCCAGCGCCACCGCTTCGGACACATCGTGGGTCACCAGCAGCGCGGTGAAGCCATGGCGCTGCCACAGTCCTTCGATCAGGCCTTGCATCTCGATGCGCGTCAGCGCGTCGAGCGCGCCCAGCGGCTCGTCCAGCAACAGCAGGCGCGGGTGATGGACCAGCGCGCGCGCCAGGGCCACGCGCTGGCGCTGCCCGCCCGACAACCGTGCCGGCCATTCGCCGGCGCGTTCGGCCAGGCCAACCTGCCCCAGCACACGAGCCGCATCGGCACGGCGCGCGCGCGGCAAGCCCAGCGCCACGTTGTCCAGTACCTTCTTCCAGGGCAGCAGGCGCGCGTCCTGGAACATCACCCGCACCGCGTCCTGCTGCGCGCGGCCCGGCGTGTCGCCGAGCCTCACCGCGCCGCCGTCGCTGTCCTCCAGGCCGGCAACCAGCCGCAGCAAGGTGCTCTTGCCGCAGCCGCTGCGGCCAACGATGGCCAGGAACTCGCCCGGCGCGGCGTGCAGGTCGATGCCGTGCAGCACCTCGCGCCCGCCGTAGCGCTTGACTACCTGCTGCACATGCAGCGCCAGGCCCTTGCCAGGCTCGCCGGCAGGTGGCACCTCCGCCAGCGCCGCCTGTTCGATCGGATTGCTTTGCATATCGTGTTCTCCTTGGCCGGTGGCGCTCAGTGCGCCTGGTAGCCGGGATGCCAGCGCAGCCAGAAACGCTCCAGCCCGCGCGACAGCAGGTCCGCCAGCTTGCCCAGCAAGGCGTAGAGCAGGATGCCCACCAGCACCACGTCGGTCTGCAGGAATTCGCGCGCGTTCATCGTCATGTAGCCGATGCCCGATTGCGCGGAGATGGTCTCCGCCACGATCAGGATCACCCACATCAGGCCGAGCGAGAAACGCACGCCCACCAGGATGTTGGGCAAGGCGCCCGGCAGGATCACCTCGCGGTACAGCCGCCAGCCCGACAATCCATAGCTGCGCGCCATCTCGATCAGCCCCGGGTCCACCGCGCGGATGCCGTGGTAGGTGTTGAGGTAGATCGGGAAGAACACACCCAGCGAGACCAGGAACAGCTTGGCGGTCTCGTCGATGCCGAACCACAGGATCACCAGCGGAATCAGCGCCAGCGTCGGAATGTTGCGCACCATCTGCAAGGTGCTGTCGAGCAGCGTCGCGGCCGGGCGGAAGGTGCCCGTGAGCAGGCCCAGCGCCAGCCCGAAGCCGCCGCCGATGGCAAAGCCGAGCACGGCGCGCCAGCTGCTGACCCACACATGGCGCCACAGCTCGCCCGTCACCGCCAGGCCCCACGCGGCCTTCAGCACGTCGAGCGGCGCCGGCAGGATGCGGCTCGACAGCCAGCCGCCCTGCGAGGCGATCTGCCATGCCAGCACCAGCAGCACCGGCACCACCCAGGGCGCGGCCGAGCCGGCGGCCTGGTTCAGCCACGCGGCGCGGCGCGGCGGGAGAGTCAAGGGAGCGGTCATGGCATGCCCCCTCAGCTCTGCGACGCACGCGGCACGATGCCGGTCGCCATCACTTCGCCGAACGGGCCGGACAACACCTTGCCCGGCAGCTTGTCGCGCACCGAGCGCGGCAGCAGCGGGAAGACCAGTTCGGCGAAGCGGTACGCCTCTTCCAGGTGCGGGTAGCCGGACAGCACGAAGGTGTCGATGCCCAGCTCGGCGTACTCCTGCATGCGCGCCGCCACGGTCTGCGGGTCGCCCACCAGCGCCGTGCCGGCGCCGCCGCGCACCAGTCCCACGCCAGCCCACAGGTTGGGGCTGATCTCCAGTTCCGCGCGCGAGCGCTTGCCGCCGCCGGCATGCAGCGCGGCCATGCGGCGCTGCCCTTCCGAATCCATCCGGGCGAAGTCCGCCTGCGCGCGCGCCACGGTGTCGTCGTCGAGGTGGCTGATCAGTTCGTCGGCCGCGGCCCAGGCCGCGGCGTCGGTCTCGCGCACGATCACGTGCAGGCGGATGCCGAACTTCACGGTGCGTCCGTGGCGCGCCGCGCGCTCGCGCACGTCGGCCAGCTTCTGCGCCACGTCCTGTGGCGGTTCGCCCCAGGTCAGGTAGGTGTCTACCTGCTCGCCGGCGAGCTCGTGCGCCGCGGCCGACGAGCCGCCGAAGTACACCGGCGGATGCGGCCGCTGCAGCGGCGGATACAGAACCTTGGCCCCCTTGACCTTGAGGTGCTTGCCCTCGAAATCCAGCTCGGCGCTTTCATGGCTGGCGGCCAGCACCTCGCGCCAGATGCGGATGAACTCGGCCGAGGCTTCATAACGTTCGGCATGATCGAGGAACAGGCCATCGCCTTCCAGTTCCGACGCATTGCCGCCGGTCACCAGATTCACCAGCAGCCGTCCGCCGGACAGGCGGTCGAACGTGGCCGCCATGCGCGCGGCCAGCGTCGGTGCCATCAGGCCGGGACGCACCGCCACCAGGAAGCGCAGCCTGCGCGTGACCGCGGCCAGCATGGCAGCCGCCACCCACGGGTCCTCGCACGAGCGGCCGGTAGGAATCAGCACGCCCTCGTAGCCGAGGTTGTCGGCAGCGGTGGCGATCTGCTTCAGGTAGTCGAAATTGACCTCGCGCGCCCCTTCCGAGGTTCCGAGATAGCGGCTGTCGCCGTGCGTGGGGATAAACCAGAAAACCTGCATGTCTTCACCTCTTGTGCTTGTCGTGCTTGTCGTGCTTGTCGCGCTTGTCGTGTCGCTTCTTGTCGCTTCCCGGCGGTGCTTCGCGACCAGCCGTTCGCAGCGACCGCCTCGCGGAGTCGCGTGTGCGGGCGGCGGCCGCGTTCGCGCTCAGTGCTGAGCCTGCCAGGCAGCGTCCGCTACCTTGACCGGCCTGGGAATCAGCTTGAGCGTGTAGAACACGTCGGCAATGCGCTGCTGCTCGCCCAGCACCGCCGGCGTCACGGCGCGGGCGCCGTACGAGAAGCGGGACACCGCAAGCGCCACCACGGCCGGGTCCAGACCGAGCTGCGGACCCAGCACGGCCACCGCCTCCTTCTGGTTCTTCTCGGCCCAGGCGCCCAGCGCGGCCAGTTCATCGAGGACGAGCTTGACCACGTCAGGCCTGCTTTGCGCGTACTGGCGCGACGCCAGGTAGAACTGGTGGTTGCTGACCACATCCTTGCCGTCGGCACCGCGGCCATCGGCCAGCACGCGCGCGTCGAGCTGCTTCTCGGCGGCAGCCAGGAACGGGTCCCAGATCACCCACGCATCGACCGCGCCGCGCTCGAAGGCCGCGCGCGCGTCGGCCGGGGCCAGGTAGACGGGCTGGATCTCGCTGTATTGCACCCCTGCCTTCTCCAGCAGGCGCACCAGCAGGTAGTGCACGTTCGAGCCCTTGTTCAGCGCCACGCGCTTGCCGCGCAGGTCGGCCACCGACTTGAGCGCGGAGCCCTTCGGCACCACGATGGCCTCGGCCGTCGGCGCCGGCGGCTCGTTGCCGATATAGGCCAGTTGCGCGCCGGCCGCCTGCGCGAAGATCGGCGGGGCTTCGCCCACGGTGCCGAAATCGATCGCGCCCACGTTCAGGCCTTCGAGCAGCTGCGGCCCGGCCGGGAACTCGGTCCACTTGACCGTGATGCCCTGCGGCGCGAGGCGCTTCTCCAGCGTGCCGCGCGCCTTGAGCAGGGTCAGCGTGCCGTACTTTTGGTAGCCGATGCGCAACACCTTGCTGGCGTTGTCCTGCGCCTGCGCACGGCCGGGCAGCAGCGCGTAGGCAAGCCCGGTGGCGGCGACCAGCGCGGCCAGCAGCAGGCGGCGCTTGAGCGCGGTGCCGGCAGCCGGCGTCTGGTGTTTATCGGAAAGCGTGGAGACTGGTGCGGTCATGTCGATCTTCCTGAGTGACGTTGTGTTCTGGCGTGGCGGACGTGTGCCCGCCTGCCGGCCCGTCGGCGGGCGGCATCGCGATCACGAAGCGGGCAAGTGTGCGGGGCGGCGGCGGCGCCGCCCGCTTCAACTCAGGCGGAACATCGCTCGGCCAGTGCGGGGCGCGGGGCCGGGCGCGAGAATGCCGCTGGCGCGACGGCAGCCGCGGCAGCACCGGGCAACAGGTCCAGCGGCACTTCGATGCGTGCATGGGCCAGCGCCTCGCGCAGGCGCAGCACGCCCTCGGCCAGGCGCGCCTCCAGGGCGGGATCGAGGCTCAGGCCGTGCGTCTCGGAGAAAACGATCTGCTGGTCCACGGCGAAGATGCCGGGCAGGATATGGCGCGCTCCAAGCGCGGACAGCACCGGGCGCAGCGCGTAGTCGATGGCCAGCGTATGGGCCAGGCTGCCGCCGGTGGCAATCGGCAGCACCACCTTGTCGCGCAGCCCGGATTGCGGCAGCAGGTCCAGGAAGGTCTTGAGCAAGCCACTGTAGGCAGCCTTGTAGACCGGCGTGGCGAGAATCACCACCTGGGCGTCCGCCACCGCGCGGGTAGCCGCGGCAATGTCGGGATCGTCCACCCTGGCCGCCAGCAGCGCGGCGGGCGGAAGCTCCCGCAGGGCCAGGTGGCTGGTGCGCTCGCCAGCGGCTTCGAGCACGCCGCGCAGATGCGTCAGCAGGCGTGCGGAACGCGACGGGGCGGACGGGCTGCCGGACAGGGTCAGGATGGACATCGGGCTTCCTTCTTGGCTGGTTGGCGCGGCGGACGCGGCTCGCGCCACGCCCGCGCCGCTGTTTATTTCTTGCCGGGCTGGTAGACCTGGTCGAACGAGCCACCGTCGGCGAAGTGYGCCTTCTGCGCCTTCTGCCAGCCGCCGAACGCTTCGTCGATGGTGAACAGCTTGACCTTGGGGAAGTTGGCCGCGTACTTCGCCGCAACCTTCTCGGAGATCGGGCGATAGTAGTTCTTGGCCGCGATTTCCTGGCCTTCGTCGGTGTACAGGAACTGCAGGTAAGCCTCGGCCACCTTGCGCGTGCCCTTCTTGTCCACCACCTTGTCGACCACCGCGACCGGCGGCTCGGCCAGGATCGAGACGGAGGGAGCGACGATGTCGAACTTGTCCGGCCCCAGTTCCTTGATGGCCAGGATCGCCTCGTTCTCCCACGCGATCAGCACGTCGCCCAGGCCGCGCTCGACGAAGGTCGTGGTGGCGCCGCGCGCGCCGGAATCGAGCACCGGCACGTTCTTGAGCAGCGCGCCCACGAATTCCTTCGCCTTCTGTTCATTGCCGCCCGGCTGGCGCAGCGCGTAGCCCCATGCGGCCAGGTAGTTCCAGCGCGCGCCGCCCGAGGTCTTCGGGTTGGGCGTGATCACCTGCACGCCGGGCTTGACCAGGTCGTTCCAGTCCTTGATGCCCTTGGGGTTGCCCTTGCGCACCAGGAACACGATGGTGGAGGTATAGGGCGAGGCATTGTGCGGCAGGCGTTTTTGCCAGTCCGGCTTGAGCAGGCCCTTCTCGGCGATGGCGTCGATGTCATAGCCCAGCGCCAGCGTCACCACGTCGGCATCCAGGCCGTCGATCACGGAGCGCGCCTGCTTGCCCGAGCCGCCATGCGACTGGCGGATGGTCAGCGCATCGCCACCCTTGGCCTTCCAGGCCTTGGCGAAGGCGGCATTGACGTCCACGTACAGTTCCCGCGTGGGGTCGTACGAGACATTGAGCAGATTGGTGTTGGCCCAGGCGGTCTGGGTGGAACCGATCACGGCGAGTGCCGCGAATCCGATGGCCAGCTTGCGAATCATGTGTCTTGCTCCCGTCATCTGTCGTGAAATGGCGCGCTTGCGCCTCGTTTCATGGCCCTCCTTGTGTGGGAAGGCTTGTGTCAGGGAAGAAGACTACCGACCGGTCTATCTGAAAGGAACGAATGGTTTCGCCGATCCTTGCACGTTTTCCGCATAAGATTTGGCGGAAATATGGACATGCACGGCAGGCCATGCGCGCGCTGCGATGAGCCGGGGTTGAGCGTGACGCGATGCGTGCCGCTGTCGCGCATTTCACCGAACACGGCCAGCAAGCCGCGCCGCACGGAGCGATAACCGAGGGAAACTTGCCGCCGCACGACTGGACATCGCAACAGTCCTGCGCGACATCCTGTGGCGCGCGAACGGAATCCGGGGAACCGGCGGGCCAGGCACCGGCACCACCGGAACATCCGYGGCCGGGCCCTGGATCCTTGGGCAACGCCTTCTGTCTGCGCGTCGGCGCACAGAAAAAAGCCCGCCCCACTTGCGTGGCGCGGGCCAAGTTTCCGTATTTGGAAACGGGTAGACAAGTCATGAAGAGCGCCCCCGCATCTCCATGACAGAAACCATCTTAGCGGGCCCGCATGCCGCGGCACTTGACCCATGTCAAACGCGCGACAGGAGCAGAAAATTCTGTCGTGACGGCGCCCCCGGTGCGACCGCCGCGATGGCAGCGGCGACAGCCCCTACAGCGCCTCTGGCACGCCCGGCTCGGCCTCGAGCGGCGCGGGCGGCGCACCGGGCGGTGCCTTGTAGCGGTTGTAGCTCCACAGGTATTGCTGCGGGAAGCGCCGGATCAATGCTTCCATCGCCGCATTCAGCAAGGCCGCCTGCGCCGGCGCATCGGGCGGCAGCGGTTCGGGCAGCCGCACATAGTGCATGCGCCAGCCGCGCCCGTTCGGCAGCCGCTCACCCGCCGCAAGAACGATCGGCACGCCGGTCTGCGCGGCCAGCTTGCCCGGCAGCGTCATGGTATAGGCC